>JAYTQP010000086.1:0-3254 GCA_043746675.1 Rhodospirillales bacterium
TACGTAACGACGTCAAGCGTTCTGGCAATCGTCTGGTCGCTGGTTCGTTCGACCGTTTCGCAATCTCGTCCGTCGCCGATCTCAGGCGGATGTTTCATCAGGGGAGTGCGCGCGATGACCTCAAAAGTCGCTCGTTTTCTTGTGGACCATCCGCCGGCGACGCCGTGCCTGGTTCTGGATGTTGACCGCGTGGAAGCCAATTTCCGCCGGATCAGCGCGGGCTTGCCTTTGGCGCGGGTTTACTACGCGGTGAAGGCCAACCCGGCGCGGCCGATCCTCGACCGGCTGGTGGCGATTGGCAGCAGCTTCGATGCGGCAGGCATCGAGGAAGTGGAAATGTGTCTGGCCGCGGGCGCCACGCCGGATCGGATAAGCTTCGGCAACACCATCAAGAAAGCGTCCGCCATCGCCCGCGCATTTGCCGCCGGGGTGGATATGTTCGCCTTCGACTCGGCCGAGGAACTGGACAAGCTGGCGCGCTTCGCGCCCGGCAGCCGGGTTTATTGCCGCATCCTGGTGGAGAACGAGGGCGCCGACTGGCCGTTGTCACGCAAGTTCGGCACCACCGTCAGCAATGCGCGCGCGCTGATGCTGCGGGCGGCGGAACTGGGGATGGACCCGTACGGGCTGTCATTCCATGTCGGCAGCCAGCAGACCACAACGGCGAGCTACGAAGCGGCGATCGGCAAGGTTGCCATGCTGTTCACCGATCTGCGCGATGCCGGGGTCGATATCCGCATGGTCAATCTGGGCGGCGGTTTTCCGGTGCGCTACCGCGACGAAGTGCCGGCATTCGACCGCTTCGCCGACGCCATCATGGGCGCGATGACCGAACATTTCGGCAATGCGCTGCCGGAAATGCTGATCGAGCCGGGCCGTTCGGTTGTGGGCGATGCGGGGGTGATTTCGAGCGAGGTTGTGCTGGTGAGCCGCAAGGATCCGGCCGATCCGGTTCGCTGGGTTTATCTCGACATCGGGCGCTTTGGCGGGTTGGCGGAAACCGAGGGCGAGGCGATCAAGTATCGCTTCAGCACGCCGCATGATGGTGGCGAGGCCGGGCCAGTGGCGATTGCCGGGCCAACCTGCGATGGCGCCGATATTCTGTATGAACGCAGCAACTACCGCCTGCCACTGGCGCTGGCGTCCGGCGACCTGGTGCAGATCGAGGCCGCCGGTGCCTACACCACCACCTATGCCAGCCAGCGTTTCAACGGCTTTGCACCGCTGGCCGAGCATTACATTTGAACTTCGGTGTGGTTCGCATGAGGCAATAAGATAAAGGGGGCGTTCGCCCCCTTTATCATGTCAGGCCGCCTTGGCGTGGCTGAGGAAACTGGTCACTTCGCGGTTGAGCGCATCGGACTGGCGGGACAGCGCGCCGGCGGCGCCGAGCACCTGGGAGGCGGCGGCGCCGGTGTGGCTGGCGGCGTCGCTGATGCCGACGATGTTGCGGGTTACATCCTGGGTGGCCGATGAAGTTTGTTGCACATTGCGAGCGATCTCGCCGGTGGCGGCACCTTGCTGTTCGACGGCGGCAGCAACGGCTGCGGCGATGGCGCTGATTTCGTCGATGGCCTGGCTGATGCCGCGGATGGCGGCAACGGCGTCCTGGGTCGCGGTTTGGATCTGGCCGACTTGCAGGGCGATTTCCTCGGTCGCCTTGCCGGTCTGCTGGGCCAGACTTTTAACCTCGGAAGCGACCACCGCGAAGCCCTTGCCGGCATCCCCGGCGCGGGCGGCTTCGATGGTGGCGTTCAGTGCCAGTAGGTTGGTTTGTCCGGCGATGTTGGTGATCAGACCGACGACGTTGCCGATTTTGTCGGCGCCTTCGGCCAGCGCCTTGACGATCGGGTCGGCGCGGCGGGCGTCGGCGGCGGCACGCTGGGTCATTTGCGCGGATTGCAGCACCTGACGGCTGATTTCGCCAATCGAGCTGGTGAGTTCTTCGGAGGCGGCGGCAACCGTGTGCAGCCCGCCGGAGGCCTGTGCGGCGGCGGAGGCGACCGTGGTGGCGCGGCTCTGGGTGTCGCTGGCGGTGGACGACATCGATTGCGCGGTGGCTTCCAATTCGGCGGAGGCGGAGGTGAGGGTGTGGACCATTTCGCCGACGCGGGTTTCGAAGCCGCGAAACAACGTATCGAGTTTGGCGGCGCGGTCGGCCTTGGCGGTTTGTTCGGCCTGCTGCGCCTCAGCGATGCGGTCGGCTTCGATGGCGTTGGCCTTCAGCACTTCGACGGCGGCGGCGATGGCGCCGATTTCGTCGGCGCGGTCGCGGGCCGGGACCGGGGTGGTTTTGTCGCCGTCGGCGAGCCGGCGAATGGCGGCGGTGATTTCGGCCAGCGGGCTGGACACGCCACGCCCGATCAGCCAGGCAAGGGTCGCGGCAATCAGGGTGGCAAAGCCAGCCAACGTTGCCTGGGTTACCGAAATGGCATGCAGCGCGGCGGCGTTATCGGCGATGGTGGTATTCGCGGCGCGTTCGATTTCTGTCACCTGGCCGGCCATCTCGCGTTGCAGCGCAATCACTGCGGGCAACAGATGTTCTTCGAAGGCAGTGTCGGCGGCGATCCGGTTGATGGCATAGGCGTGGAATTGATCGCGATATTTATCCAAATCCGCCGTTACCGACGATAACGGCACGCCGGCAGCGTTCAGGTGCTGCAGAATCGGCTTGACGGTCGCAAAGACGGTGTCAAAAGTGGCGAGATCGACTTTGTCGCCGTCAGACTGGAAGCTCAAATTGGCGACCTGCAGGAGCAGCACAGCGCGATCGAGGGCCGCGGTGGACGTGGCAGACTGGTCGTTGCCGGTTGCGGTCGATGCGTCGAATTGGGCGAGTGCAGCGGATAGCCTGCCGCCGCCGGCGTCGAGGGCGGCGCGGTTCTGTGCGGTCGCCAGCCTGGCTTGTTGCAACAGGCTGGCGGCGGTGGCGATTTCGGTGACGGCGGATTGCGCGACGCGATAGGCTTCGCGGCGCGCATCGGAGCGGGTGGCACCGATCGCTGCTGCCAGCAGATTTTTCGTCGCGATCGGCGCGGCCTGCATATCGTGCGCGGCATCGCCGTCGGCGGTTGCCAGGAAGCGGGTGGCGGCGCGACGGGTGGTTTCCAACTGTGTCGCGATATCCATTAAGCGCGCCCGGTTGCCGGTCTGCCGAACGAGTTCCTGTTCCCCCGCGGTGATGGCGGCGAGCTGCACCGCGCCGTAGGCGGCGATCCCCAGCGTGAACAACAGCAGCACGGCAAATCCGCCGA
>JAYTQP010000087.1:0-10339 GCA_043746675.1 Rhodospirillales bacterium
GCCGCCGGTGTTGCGCAACGTGTGGGAGCCACCATCCACCGGCGCCGGGCCGATATCGAACGCGGTGCTGTTGGCCGGGCTGGACAGCGGATGGCGCCAGTGCGCGATGTGGACGCATTGCCACGCCCACCCCTTGGGATCGCCCCCCAGCCGCGCGGTTAGCGCGGCGATCGACTGCGCGATGATTTCCTCGATTTTTGCCGCCAGCCCACCCACAAAATAATCCTTGATCGTGCCGTCCAGCACGCTGGTGCAAAGCCCGGTCTGCTGCACCGTCAGTTCGAACAAATGCGGCGGCAAATGTAGCGCCAGCACGGCCCGGTTCCACAGCGCCATGAAGGTCTCGAACAAGGTCGGCGCCGCACTGTCCGGCCTATAGTCGAAGTTCCAGCCTACCATGATGCCAACGAAGACCTTCGTCTCCGGCGTCGCGCTGGCGGACAACGCCGCCAGCAAATACGGCACCGCCCGCGCCGCCCGCACATTCTTCACATCGTTCTGCACCGCGATATTGGCGGCAAGGTCGAATTTCGGGCCAGCCGAAAACACTTCGTCCAGCCGGACCCCGCGATGGCCCTGCGAATAGGCGCCATAAATCGGATAGGGATAATCCGGACCAACAATCCGCTGATTGGCGCTGGCAACTTTGCCACCGGTAGGGTCGTGCGTATGCGGCAGACCATCGAACGGAATATATCCCTGCCACGCATCGGCAGGATTATTCGCCTCCCGCACCCCCGGCCATTGGCGGCCGCGAACGGGAATCCGCCCAGCCATCTGATAGCCGATATGCCCGGCGCGGTCGGCATAAACCCAGTTGAACACCGCAACCGACCAGTCCCGCAGCACATTGCGAAATGCGTCCCAAGTCTGCGCCCGACCCAACCCCAGGATCGCCCGCAGATCGTCCAGATGTTCCATCCCAACCCATTTCAACGACATCGGCGCGTCGCCAGCCGGGTCGATCGAGGGCACCAGCGCATTGGCAATCGGCCCGCGCACGGTGCTGCGGATCGTCAATTTGCGAGTCTCCGCCCCACGCACCGGAATGGTCACTTCGCGCGTCTCGAAACTGCGGAAAACATCCCCATCGCGATAGCGGGTTGGATCGGCGAGATCGATTTCTTCCCGATACAAATCCCTGGTGGAGGCCATGTTGTTGGTCAGGCACCAGGCGGCCTGGCCGTTGGCGCCGAACCAGAAGCCGGGTATGCCGGGATGGCCGGCGCCGGCAGCGTTGTCCTCCGGGCCATGCAGGGCAAATTCGTACCAGCTTGCCGGGATCCAGAACGGCTGGTGCGGATCGCCGGCCAGGATCGGATGGCCCGTCGCGGTCCTGCCGCCCGATAGCGCCCAGTTGTTGGACCCAGTGGCGTCATCGGTTCCCGCCGGGTGGGTCGGCGCCGCCACCGCATCGGGCTGCGGCAACACCAGATTTTCCGATGCCTCCGGGGTCAGATAGGCATCGCGCAAGGCGTCCGGCAACAGGCGAGAGGCATCGGCCGCCATGATCCGATCGATCCGTCCGTTCAACGACCACCAGAACCCGCGCGCCGTGGCGATCACGTCACGCACGGTGAAAGGGTCCGGCGCGTAGTTCAAAATCAGAAATTCCACCGGCAGATCGGCACCCATTGCCGCGATGCCGCAATTGATGCCGGCAACGAAAGCCGCCACGATGTTCCGCGTCGCGGGATCGGTCCGGTCAACCTCCTGCGCCGCGATCAGGTCGATGCCGACGGTCAGATGCGCCATGTCGGCGGCGACATAGGCCGCGCCGAGCACCTCCGCCTGCCGGCCGAGCGCGCGGCGGCGCAGCCGGTCCATCTGCCAGAGCCGATCTTCCGCCATTGCCAGGCCAAGGCCAAAATAAACATCGTCGGTATGGGCGGCAAAAATATGCGGCACCCCGGCGCGGTCGCGCAGAATCTCCACCGGCCCGGTTACGCCGGCGTGCAGAGTGCGGTCTTTCGGTGCCGCGCGCCGGGCCAGCCAGGCGTCCCGCGCGGTTGCGAAGGCGGCCGTCGGCACCCCGGCGGCCGCGCAGATTTCAGAAATCGTGCGATCACCGCGTAAGCCGGCCAAAATATCGGTGTCGTCAAGCATGCTCAGAGCCTCCTGAGGGCGACCGGCCAGTGCGAATTTTGCTGTCCGGCCTGTGGCAAAGTATGGTATCCCGATTATAACTAAGAACAAGCCCGAGGAGCTTTGACATGCGCCGCCGCACATTGCTGCAATCCGTCCTCGCCGGCAGCCTCGCAGCTCCCGCGATCGCCCAGCCGGCCAAAACGGCCACCCTGCGCTTCGTGCCGCAGGCCAACCTGACCCTGCTGGACCCGGTCTTTACCACCGCAACCGTCACCTCGAACCACGGCTATTACGTGTTCGACACGCTCTATTCCTCCGGGCCGGACGGCATTCCGCATCCGCAAATGGCGGCCGGGCACCAGATTTCGGACGCCGGACGCACCTGGACGATCAAACTGCGCGACGGGCTTATGTTCCACGACGGCGTGCCGGTGCGTGCCACCGACTGCATCGCCAGCATCCAGCGCTGGGCAGTGCGCGATCCGTTCGGCCAGTTGCTCGCCGCCGTGGTGGATACTTACGCCGCCCCGGATGATCGCACCCTGGTCATCAAGCTCAAGAAGCCGTTCCCGCTGCTGGCCAGCGCGCTTGGCAAAGCCGATTCCTCGGTGCCCTTCATCATGCCCGAACGCATCGCCAAGGCCGCGCCGGACAAGGCGGTCACCGAAATGGTGGGGTCCGGCCCATACCGCTTTCTCGCCAACGAATATGTCACCGGCAGCCGCGCTGTTTATACAAAGTTCGATAAGTACGTGTCCCGCCAGGAACCGGCAGTCTGGGCGACCGGCGCCAAGCAGGCGTTCTTTCCGCGCATCGAATGGCATATCATCCCCGACCCGGCGACCGCCGGCGCGGCGTTGCAGAACAACGAGATCGACTGGTGGGAACAGCCCTTGGCCGACCTGCTGCCGCAGTTGGCCGCCGACAAGAATATCGCCATCCAGATCGATCAGCCCTGGGGGCGGATGTCGGAAATGATCGTCAACCAGCTCCAGCCACCGTTTAACGACGTGCGCGTCCGCCGTGCCGCGATGATGGCGGTGCGCCAGGAAGATTATATGCGCGCCACCTTCGGCGACGACAAATCGCTATGGCGGGTTAGCCCGGATGTGTTCCCGTATGGCTCGCCGTATTATTCCGGCGCCGACGCCGGGCTGATGAAGGGCGACCTCGTCCTTGCCGCCAAGATGCTGAAGGAATCGGGCTACGCCGGGCAGAAAGTGGTGGTGATCAACCCAACCGATTTCTCCGCGATCCATCCGCTCGGTCTGGTGACCGCCGACGCGCTGAAAAAAATCGGCATGAACGTCGATTTGCAGGAAACCGACTGGGGCACGGTGGTGCAGCGGCGCGCGAGCATGGAGCCGGTGGACAAAGGCGGCTGGAGCGTGTTCCACACCTTCTCCTCCTCGGCCTCGCTCGCCACCCCGGCCACCCATCCGCTGATCAACGGGCGCGGCAAGCAAGGCTGGTTCGGTTGGTGGGACAACGCTGCGGCGCGCGCCTTGACCGAGGAGTGGCTGAACGCCCCCGATGTGGCAGCGCAAACCAAGGCAGCAAGGGCGCTTTCGCACGTCGCCATGACCGATGTCGGCGCGACCATGGTCGGCCAGTGGTATGGCAAGACCGCGTTTCGCAAGTCGATCACCGGCGTGTTGCAAGGGGTTTCGCCATACCCGTGGAACGTGCGGCCGGCCTGAAGCGAGAACTTCAGGCTCCTCCAGCGGCAACTCTCCTGGCCAGTTCAGCGAACAGGGGCACCGCTGCAAGCAGGTCGGCGATGCGCAGGCTTTCGCCCGGCGTATGCGCCTGCGCGATATGGCCGGGGCCAAGGATCACGCAGGGCGCGATCGCCTGAAGTTCGGATGCGTCGGTGCCATAGGGCGCGGTAACGGCGGACTGTCCGGTCAAAGCGTGGCACATCCGGATCAGCGGATGGTTGCTCGGGGTTTCCGGCGGCCGCCCCTCGCGGGTTTCGGTCAACGCCAGGCCGGCACGGGCAGCGGCTTCGTGCACCGCGGCAACGATCCCGCTCGGGTCGATATTGGCGCTGACACGGAATTTTATCCGCATCGTCGCCTTCGGCACGGTCATGTTCACCGGTGCGCCGTAATTGTCGATGATGCAGTTGAAATCGCTGAACGGCGGGTCGTAGTCGGGATCGTGAAACGCCGGGTCGTCGCGCAACCTGGCGTAGATCGCCTTCATATCGGCCAGGAACGGCACCAGATCCCAGTTGGCGTTGTGCCCAAGCCCGGTGCTGCTATGCGCCTGAACGCCGGTAGCGACCGCCTGGAAATTGATGCTGCTGCGATGGCCGCGTACCGGAACCATCCCGGTTGGTTCCGCCACCATGATGGCGCTTGGATTGGCACGGCGCACCAGCGCGGATTTTTCAGCGATGATGCGCGCGCCGGCCTTGGTGGTTTCCTCGTCGGTGGTGATCAGCAAGGTGATCGGCACCGCCGCCGGCAGCGATCGGGCGGCAAAGATGCAAGCCGCCACCGGACCTTTCATGTCCGTGCTGCCCAGCCCATGCAACAGCCCGTCGGCAACCCGGCCCGACCACGGATCATCCTGCCAGCCAGTGTCCGGCACGGTGTCCATATGGCCGGAAAACGCCAGCCCGCCGCCCATCGGCCCCTTATGCGCAACCAAGGCCCGCTTGGCGACGCCGGCGGCATCAACATAGTCCAGCCGCTCCACCTCGAAGCCGCCCAAGACGGCTTCGATCGCCTCGGCCACCGCAAGATTAGACACCGAACTACGGCTATCCAGTGCCACCAGGCTGGCGGCGAGGGCAACAACGGGCTCGGTCATGCGAAATCCTGCTGAAACGATTTGGGCGATGTTGACGGCAGCAGCCCAACCACGCAAGGCTGGCCGAAAGGGAGAAACCACATGGGTCCGCGCATCGCGCTGCTAGGATTTTCGATCGAGTGCAATCGGTTTGCACCCGTGGCGACCGAACGTGATTTCGTCGTCCGCACCCTGTTTCGTGGCGCCGCGCTGCTGGCCGAAGCCCGCGCCGCCACCCCGCGCATGCTGGCCGAACTGCCCGGCTTCGTCGCCGACATGGATGCCGCCGGCCCCTGGACCCCGCTGCCGATCACCTTGGCGATGACCGCGCCGAGCGGGCCGGTGGAGCACGCTTTCTTCGAAAAACTAATGGCCGAGTTCGAAGCCGGATTACGCGCCGCCGGGCCGCTCGATGCAGTCTATTGCGTCATGCACGGCGCCGGGCTGACCACCGCCAACGACGATCCGGAAGGCACCATCCAGACCATGGTCCGCGCCGTGGTCGGCGCCGGGGTGAAGCTGGTCGCCACCTACGATCTGCACGGCAATATTTCCGACGCCGACGTAAACACGCTCGACGCCTTCATCGGCTACCGCACCAACCCGCACATGGATATGCGGGCGCGCGGGGCGGAAGCGGCGCAAACCCTGCGTAAACTGCTGGGCGGAGCCATATCCGCCATCGCCCGCGTGCGCCTGCCGATCGTGCCACCCACCGTCACCATGCTGACCGAGCCGGGCGCGCCGCATCGCCCCTACGGCGAACTGGTCGATCTCGGCCAGCAGCGCATGGCCGAACCAGCCTATGCGGGTCGGGTGCTGAATGTTTCCGTCATGGGCGGCTTCGCCTTCGCCGACACGCCGCATAACGGCCTGACCGCGGTGGTCACCGCCACCGATGCAACAACCGCGCAGGCGCTCGCGCAGGAACTCGCGCAAGCCGGCTGGGCGCGGCGGGCGCAATTCTACCCCACGCTGACATCGCTGGAAGATGCCACCAGGCTGGCGCTGGCAACCCGCAACCCGCGCAACAAGGCGCTGGCGTTCGCCGACGTGGCGGACAATCCGGGCGGCGGCGGCTCGGGCAACACCATGTTCATTCTCGAAGCGTTCCTGCGCGCCGGCGTGCGCGGGGTGCTCGTCGGCATCATCCACGACCCCGCATTGGCCGCCGACGCGCACGCCTTGGGCGAAGGCGCTCGCTTCACCGCCCATTTCAACCGCGAACCGATGTCGGACTTCTCTCGCCCGCTGCATCATTCCGCCCGCGTGTTGAAATTGCGCTCTGGCCCGATCCATTGCCGGCGCGGGATTTTCGCCGGCAGCCTGGTCGATCTCGGCGCGGCCGCCGCGCTCGATCTGGACGGCATCATCGTCGTGGTGATTTCGCAGCGCGAACAATGCGCCGACCCGATGTTCTTCGAGGCGTTCGGCCTGGACATCGCCAGGGCGCGCGCGGTGGTGGTAAAATCGCGCGGGCATTTCCGCGGCGGGTTCGATGAATTTTTCGGCCACGACCAGATCATCGAGGTCGATACCCCCGGCCTGACCAGCCCGATGCTGCAACATTTCGCCTGGAAACATTTACCGCGCCCGGTCATCCCTCTGGATGGGCATGTGACGTGGTCGGGGGATCAGCCGGTCACCACAACCAAGGATTTAGCAGCGCAACCCCGGTCGGCGTAAAATCCACCGCATTGCGGGTTACCACCGTCAGCCGATGCACCAGAGCGGTGGCGGCGATCAGCGCATCTCGATCCTGACGCCAGGTTGGAACGTGCAGGCTGGCGCAGCGCAGCGCAACATCGACGTCTACCGACAATATACGGTCGGCAAAGGCCGGGAGAACGCGCTGGTCGATCCAGGCGCGCAAAATCGCGCCCAGCGCCCCGTCGCGGCGGGCAACCATCAGCGCACCGGCCTCGATTTCCAGCACCGTGATCGCGGAAATGAACATGCTGGCCGGGAGGATGCTATCGGCCCAACCCGCCACTTTGGCGTCGCAACGGTCGCGCCGGCGCAGTTCCGACACCACATTGGTGTCGAGCAGATACATCAGCCCAGATCGGCGGGATGGAACAGCGGTCCGTGGAGCTTCGGCGGGTCGAAGTCGAAATCCTCACCTGCCGGTTGCGCCAGCAGCGCGCGAATGCCCGGCGCATCGCCGGACAGGCGCAAAAACGCATCATAGCGCAGCAGCACATAGGCCGGGCGGCCGCGATCAGTGATCACAACCGGGCCGTGGTCCGCCTCCCGCTTGGCGCGGCTGACATCCTGGTTAAAGTCGCGGCTAGACACGGTTGCGGTTGACATTGGAGGCTCTGCTATAACGAGAAGCCTACAATACTACATTTCTCCCGATGCCACCAGCCCCTACCACTCTACCGCCACGGCTCCACCAAAATCTTCGCATGCTTCTCCGGATTGGCCAGATCGGCGAACGCCTGCTTCACCCCATCCAGCCCGACCTTGCCGGTAATCAGCGGGGAAACATCGATCAGCCCTTCGGCGATATGGCGCAGGCTGTCGGCGAATTCCTGGTTGCTATAGCCGAGCACGAATTGCAGGTTGAGCTCCTTGGCGATGCCGAAGAACGGCTCGAAATTATCGCTTTCCATGCACACGCCAACCACAACGATGCGGGCGCCAACCGGGGCGCCGCCGATCACCTGCTGGATCAGGCCGGGCACACCGACGCATTCGAAGATCAGGCCGGGGCGGCGCTTCGGCCCATCGCCGAACATCATATTGAAGCGGCTCGGATTGAAGCCATCCGGGGTGGCGGCTTCGGCCCAGCTTTCATAGGGCGACCCAACGGCCGGATCGATCACGATGTCGGCGCCCATTTTCTGCGCCAACGCGCGCCGGCCGGCGGAAAAATCGGCGGCGATGATCGGGCTGACACCTTTGATTTTCAGCGCCGCGATCACCGCCAGCCCAACCGGCCCGCAGCCGATCACAACGGGCACATCATCTATCGTCAGTTGTGATTTCTGCACCGCATGCCAGCCAACCGCCATCGGCTCGGTCAGCGCGGCATGGTCCGCCGGCAGACCGTTCGGCACCGCCAGCAGCAGCCGCTCGGCCAGCACCATCTGCTCGCCGTAACCGGCGGTATAGTCGTTGGAATAGCTCAAGCCGTGGATTTCGGTGCCGGCGATCGTTGCGGGGATCGAGGTGACCAAGGTGCCGGGCTTGAGCGCGCCAGCGTTGCCCGGCCCGTGTTCGATCACTTCGCAGCAGAATTCATGGCCCATCACCACATCCCGGGCCGGGTCCATCACGAAACGGCTGCCGCTGCGGCGGGAAACATCGGTGAACTGCTTGGTGAATTTCGCCGCATGCAGATCAGAGCCGCATATGCCGCAGCACAGCGTTTTCACCAGCACCTGCCCGGCGACCGGACGCGGTGCGGCGACCGCATCCACAACCATCTCACCGTCCCGGAAAACAGCAGCGCGCATCGGCGAATTCCTCCCTCATCTGCATCACGTCGCGGGGCGTTGCCGCGCCATCGCGCCGTGCTCCCAGGCTTCAATCACATCCTCTACCAGCCCCGCCCAATCGCCAAGCCTTGGTTGGCGGAAAATCCGCATCGTCGGGTACCACGGGCTATCCGCCCGCCCGCGCAGCCAGCGGAAGTCGGTGGTCCCGGCCGGCAGCGCCAGCCAGACCGACTGGCCCAGCGCGCCGGCCAGATGGGCGATCGAGGTGTCCACGCTGATCACCAGATCCATCGCCAGCACCAGGCCGGCAGTATCGAGAAAACTGCGCTCGGCGCCGTGCTGGTGCAGCTGCGGAAAGGCGTCGAGGTTGGCCGCCTCCGCCGCCCGCACCGGCAGATGCAGCACGTGGAAATCGGCGTCGATCCGCGTCAGCAACGGCGCCAGGGCGGCGAAGGGCATGGACCGCAATCCGTCCAGCGGATGCAGCACATTGCCCGACCAGGCCAGCCCGATGCGCGGCCGCATTGCCCGCCCCAGCCTGCGGCGCCAGCGCGTTCGCACCGCCGGCGCAACTTTCAGGTAGGGCACTGTCCGAGGAATGGTTTCCAGTTCGGTCCGAAACGCCCGCGGCAGGCTCATCATCGGCACATGCATGTCGTAATCAGGCGGCGCCTCGCCAAGCAGCATCACCACATCGGCCATTCCGGCCAGCAGCGCCGGCAGTTGCCGTTGCACCTGCAAGACAATCCGGCCGCCCAGCGCCGTCAGCATCGGCAGATAGCGCGCCATCATGATACTGTCGCCCAGACCCTGCTCCGCGGTCACCAGCAAGGTCCGGCCGGCCAGATCGACATCGCCGCGCCAGGGTGGATGATCGGTATCCGGCCGCCACTGGCCGAGCCGCTGGTCGTGCAGGCGCACCTCGAACCCGATCCAGCCTTCGCGATACTCGCCCAGGCTCAGCAACGCGACCGCGCGACCCAGCCGGGCCTGCACGTCGGCCGGCTCGGCTGCCAGCACGCGGTCGAACCACGGGATGGCGTCGCGCGCCTGACCCAGCCGCAACAGCGCCTCTCCCACCGCCGTGATCGCGGGCCAGAATGGCGGTTCGATCGACGCAGCCTGCCGCACCCATGGCAACGCTTCTTCGCAACGATTGAGATCGATCAGCGCGAGGCCGACATTGAAACGCCATTTAAGGTCAGAAGGGGCGAGGAAGGCGCAGCGGCGATAATCTTCCAGCGCATCGGCCGGGCGTTTCAACGCGCGGTATTTGTTGCCGCGATTATTATAGGCCAGCGCATCCTCCGGCGCGGCGTCGATGGCGGCGCTCAGCGCGGCCAGATCAGCCGCGTCCTCAGCTACAGACATCGTTGGCGATCCGCCGCAGCAGCGCGCGCAGTTCAGTCGGCGTCATGATCAAATCGCGCTGCGCGGCGGCGCGATCCGGCTGATCGTCGGTCTGCGCGCAGCGAATTTCCTGATAGTCCAGCCCAGCTTGGGCCGCCAGCCGCCACAAAATAATATCCGCCGATGCCGCCGGTGCCAGATGCACAATTTTGGTGCCGGGCCGGGCGAAGGCGATTGGCGCCATCCCGTCGCCGCCAACCCCAACGACGGCCAGCGCGCCTTTAAACAACGCGACCTGCTGCTGAAAATTGCGCCGCGTCGGGTGGATCACCGTCCAGCCTTCCCCCCGCGCGGCCAGGTCGGCGGCCTCCGGTTCATGAAAGCCGGACCCGACGCTGCCGGTCGGGCTGACGAACAGCAGTTGCGGCGGCCCCACCGGCACCTTGGCGGCACTGGCGCGCAGCCAATCGGCCGCCAACAACGAAGGCTGACCATCTGGCCGCGCCAGCCCGTCGAACACCACCAGATCGACGGCGCGCAGCGGCGTGTTGCGCACGAAGGTCGCCACCGGGGTCGGCGGCGCCAGGATTTGCAGCCCGTCGATCATCAGTTGGCGCAATGGCTCGGCGGCGTCATCCACCACCAGCACCGCCGCA
>JAYTQP010000088.1:0-4885 GCA_043746675.1 Rhodospirillales bacterium
ATGCCGTGCCAGGCGGTCACCCCGGTCATCCCGGCCGGCCCGATATAGGCATCCAGCGACAGGATTTTCGGGTCCACCTTGCGCACGGTTTTGCCCGGCACCAGCGCATATTCCTGCCAGCCGCCGCCCATCACCACCGCATCGCCGGCAACAATCCCGGAGAATTTGCTCTCCTGCACGATCCCGATCGAGCCGCCGCCCATCACCTCACCCAATGCCTGCGGTGCGGCATAGGATTTCACGTCGTTCATGCGCATGCGCATATACGGATCGACCGAGAAATAGCGGGTTTTCACCAGCACCTGGCCCTCGCCCACCGCCGGGATCGGCGCTTCCTGCAGGCGGAAATGTTCAACACCGGCCGGCCCGGTCGGGCGGGCGGCAAGCACGATTTGGCGGTTCATCATCGGGGCGTTTCCTGGCATGTTTCGTCGCGCGCTATGCGGCATTACGCGAATAGCGTCCAGTGGCGGAACAACTGGACTAAGTCAGCCTAGTCTGATAGAAGCACGGCTATGGACACAGTCAATATCCACGATGCCAAAACCCATTTGTCGCGCCTGGTCGAACAGGTTTGCGCGGGGCAGCCGGTGATTATCGCCAAAGCCGGCAAGCCGCTGGTGCGGATGACGGCGGTGAACGCCCCTTCGGCGCCGCGCCGCCTTGGCTTCATGACCGAGCCAGCGACGGTGCCAGATGATTTCGACCGCATGGGCAGCACCGAAATAGAACGGATGTTCAGCGGCGACGCGTGAAGCTACTGCTCGACACGCATCTGTTTATTTGGGCCGCGCTGGCGCCAGCGCGGCTCAGCCCGGCCGCGCGCAGTGCGATCAGCGCGGCGGACAACGAATTGCTGTTCAGTGCCGCCAGCCTGTGGGAAATCGCCATCAAGCGCTCGCTCGGTCGCGCCGATTTCGATGTCGATCCGCGCGTGCTGCGGCGTGGCCTGCTGGAAAATTTGTATCGGGAACTGCCGATCACCGGTGCCCATTCGGTTGCCACAGATTTGCTGCCGCCGCTGCATCGCGATCCCTTCGACCGCATCCTGGTCGCCCAGGCTTTGTCCGAAGGCATTACGTTACTGACCGCCGATCCAATCGTTGCCCGCTACCCCGGATCGATCCAACTGGTCTGAATCAGTAAGTCGCCCGCCCGCCGGACACGTCGAACACCGCCCCCGTGCTGAACGATGCTTCCTCACTCGCCAGCCAGCATACCAGCGCCGCCACCTCGTCCACCGTGCCGAACCGGCCAATGGGGATTTTCGACAGCATGAAGCCGATCTGCGCCGCGCTCATCTGCTCGAACAATGGCGTCCGCACCGCCGCCGGGGTAACGCAATTCACCCGGATTTCGGTGTTCGCCAGTTCCTTGCCGAGCGATTTGGTCAGCCCGATCACCGCCGCCTTGGACGCCGAATAGGCAACCGCGTTCGGATTGCCCTCCTTGCCGGCGATCGAGGCGATATTGACGATGCGGCCGTACCCGTTCGCCTGCATCACCGGCACCACCGCCCGGTTGCAATAGAACAGCGCGTTGACGTTAACATCCATCACCCGTTTCCAGTCCGCGATGGCATACTCCCATGTCGGCATGTTCGGCCCGGTAATGCCGGCGCTGGCCACCAGAATGTCGATTTTCCCGAGCGCCGAAGCCGTGCCCGCCGCCGCCGCCGCAACCGCATCGGCATCGGTCAGATCGAGTGCCACACCATGCACCTGGGTACCGAACTGCGCGCTTGCCCCACCCAGCGCCGCCGCATTGGCATCCCAGATCGCCAGCCGCGCCCCCTCGGCCACCAACCGTCGCGAAATCGCCTCGCCAATGCCGGAAACCCCACCAGTGACCACCGCCACGCGCCCTGCGAACCGTCCTGCCATTTTAGCCTCCTCGGGTGAATGAAATTAGCGCCGCGCGGGCGGCGGCGGTGTTTTTCGCCAGTGCGAGTAGCGCGGGCAGTTGCGTCGGGGACCGCGCCAAGGACAACAGCACCTGCGTCACGCCGATCGCGCCGCCATTCAATGCCACCAACGCGGCCGGCGGCAAATCCTGCCCGGCCGGATCGCAAATCGCCCGCAATACCGCGAACGGCAGTCCATGCCGCGCGGCAACCCGCGCCACAGCACCGCTTTCCAGATCGACCGCGACAGCGCAGGTGCTGGCGAACAACGCCAACTTCTCAGACGCCTTCGTTACGATGTCCTCGCCCGCAAATAGCGTGCCGTGGCGGCGCACACCCAGCAACGGGGTAGTGGCATATAGTGTCTCGCCTTCCCGCACATGCGCCGGACACACCAGCGCGCCAGGACGCAATGCGGGATCGAGACCGCCGGCCAAGCCAAAACTCACCAGTCCCTGCACGCCTTGCGCAACCAAGGCCTCGGCAGCCACCTCCGCGCCCATGGGCAGGCCGCCACCAACCGCGATCGGCCCCAACCGGGCGGCAATCCGCCCCTCGGCGGCCAGCCCGACAACGAACCCGAGGGTAATCAAAACCCCCAGGTCACATGCGGATTATTGGCGCGGCGCAGATTGCGAAATCGCGCCATCGCCATCAACGGAAAAAACAGCCGGTAGCCGTGATACCGCAGATAAAACACCCTGGGAAAACCCACCGCGGTGTAGGGCGCCTCATCCCACTCGCCATCCGCCTTCTGCACCCGCGCCAGAAATTCCACCCCGCGCGCCACCGCCGGATTGCCCACCTCGCCGGCCGCCATCAACCCCAGCAACGCCCACGCTGCCTGCGACGGATTGCTCCGGTCATGCTGGCCCGCCGGCGCCGCCGCATAGGTTTCATTGTCCTCGCCCCAGCCGCCGTCTTTGCGCTGGGTCGCCAGCAAAAAATGCGCCGCGCGCGCCATCGCCGGATCGGTCTTCGCCACCCCGGCCGCATTCAACGCGCACAGCACCGACCAAGTGCCGTAAATATAATTCGTCCCCCACCGACCGAACCAACTGCCATCCTTTTCCTGGCTGCGCCGCAGCCACGCCAGACCGCGCGCCACCGTTGGATGCGTGGCCGGCAGCCCGATCTGGCACAGAAACGATATGCAGCGCGCCGTTACGTCTGCCGTCGACGGATCGAGCAACGCGCCATGATCGGCAAACGGAATGTGATTAAGATATTCGTGGTTATTATCGGCGTCGAACGCACCCCAACCGCCATCCTTGCCCTGCATTCCGATGATCCAGTCGCGCGCGCGAGCAATCGCCGCCGCATTGGCGCCATCACCACTGGCCTGCATTTCCCGGTGCAGCAGCATGCCCACCACCGCCGTGTCATCGACATCCGGATAATACGGGTTTTCATACTGAAACGCCCATCCGCCCGGCGGCGCATCCGGCCGCGCCACCTTCCAGTCGCCCACCACATCCAAAATCTGCTTGCTGCGCAGCCAAGCCCCCGCCGCCATCACCGAAGCCGACGCCGGACTATCCGCCTCCGCCATCGCATGGCCTGCCAAGCCAGTATCCCAAACCGGCGACAAGCACGGCTGGCAATATGCCTCCCCCCCCTCCAGCACCAACAGCTTGCAAAGCGCCGCCCAACCCGTCACCACCCGCGGATCGTCCTGGGGCACGCCAAGCGCGTCGAACATCATCATCGCGTTCGCCATCGCCGGGTAAATCCCGCCCAGCCCGTCCTCCCCATTCAATCGCGCGCTGACAAACGCCTCCGCCCGCGCAACCGCCGCCGCCCGCCACCGCGCCGGAAAATGCGGCTCCGCCCACCGCAACACCCGGTCAACATGCTTGAACACCCGGCCCCAAACCGACCGATACGGCCCCCGGATCCAATCGCCGATCACCGCCGGATCGGTGACAAACAACTCCGCCACCCCAACCCCACGCGCATTCCGCGCCCGCGGCTTCTTCGCCATCAAAACCAGCAACGGCACCATCACCGTCCGCGACCAATACGACACCTTGCTGATATGAAACGGAAACCAGCGCGGCAACAGCATGATTTCCATCGGCATCACCGGCACCCCGCGCCACGGAATCTCCCCATACAGCGCCAACTGCGCCCGAGTGAAAACATTGCTCCGCTCCGCCCCGCCGGCGGCCAAAATCGCCTCCCGCGCCCGGATCATGTGCGGCGCATTCACATCATCCCCCACTATCTTCAAGGCAAAATATGCCTTCACACCCGCCGATAAATTAAACGCCCCATCGTAAAACAACGGCCACCCGCCATGCGCCCCCTGAATCCGGCGCAAATACACCCCAATCCGACCCTCCAACCCAACATCCGCCCGGCCGAGATAATGCCCCAACAACACAAACTCAGCCGGAATCGTCGCGTCCGCCTCCAACGCAAATACCCAATGCCCATCCAACCGCTGCCGCCGCAACAACGCCGCCCCGGCACGGTCAACGGCACGATCCAGTCCAGCCAGGTCAGTCGCATCCATCATTGGGGTCGCTTTTGGGGTGGGGTGTAAGCAAGCAAGGCGGGGGCGCTGCCCCTCGACCCCGCAAGGGGCAGAAGCCCCTTGACCCATGACTTAAGCGAAGCATCGGGTGATTTGAGAAGGGGGCCTGCTGCGATGTTGCCACATCCGTGCAGGCCCCCTTCTCAAATCACCCGAACCCTTGCCTAAAAGTTATGGGGTCAAGGGGGCTTCTGCCCCCTTGCGGGTCCAGGGCAGCGCCCTGGCCTTACCTGCCTTCTACCCTACCCCCAAACCGATCACAACGCGGCCGCGGCGGCCAGGCCGGACCGGATGGCGCCTTCGATCGTGGCGGGCAGGCCGGTGGCGGTCCAGTCGCCGGCGAGCACGAGGTTGTTGAGGCTGGTTGTGGTTGGCGGGCGGCGGGGTTCCTGGGTGGCGGTGGCGGCGAAGGTGGCGCGGCGTTCTTTGACCACGCGGAATTT
>JAYTQP010000089.1:0-7549 GCA_043746675.1 Rhodospirillales bacterium
CCGACCGAACCCTGGGCGCGGTCCGCCCATCTCACCGTGCGCACCGCCCTGACCGTGCCGCTGGTGGAGCATGAAACCACCCTGCTGCAACATCCCGACCGCATCCGCACCCAGTCCGATACCGCTTATGGCGTCTACACGCCGTTCGCCCGCGCCTGCAAAGCCATGTTTCCGCCGGCCGCGCCGCTTGCCGCTCCAACCCACATCACAGCGCCGCCGCCTCCGGTGTCGGACCGGCTGGAAGACTGGAAATTGCTGCCAACGCGGCCGGACTGGGCCGGCGGGCTGCGCGCCACCTGGACGCCGGGGGAACGTGGGGCGATGGCGCGACTGCGCCATTTCACCGGCAACGGTCTGGCGCACTACGCCGCGCAACGCGATTGGCCCGGCCTGGACAGCACATCGATGCTGTCGCCGCATCTGGCCTGGGGGGAAATCTCGCCGGCGCAAATCCTGCACGCAACCGGTTCGGGGGCGGAGAAATTCACCAACGAAGTGCTGTGGCGCGAATTCGCTGCCAACCTGCTGTGGCAGCACCGCGACCTGCCAACCGCACCGTTGCGCCCGCAATTCGCCGCGATGCCCTGGCGCGCAGACCCCGCCGCGCTAAGCGAGTGGCAGGAAGGCCGCACCGGCATCCCGATGGTGGACGCCGGCATGCGCCAGCTCTGGCAGACCGGCTGGATGCACAACCGCGTCCGCATGATCACCGCGAGCTTTCTGGTCAAGCATCTGCTGATCCCCTGGCAGCTCGGTGAGGCGTGGTTCTGGGATACGCTGGTGGACGCCGATCTGGCGCAGAACGCCGCATCCTGGCAGTGGGTCGCCGGCTGCGGGGCGGATGCGGCGCCGTATTTCCGGATCATGAACCCGGCCTTGCAAGGCGAGAAGTTCGATCCGGAGGGGCGCTACGTGCGCCGTTTCGTGCCCGAACTGGCCGATGTGCCCGATCGTTTCGTGCATCGTCCGTGGGAGGCGCCGAACCCGCCGGCGCATTATCCGCCGCCGATCGTCGATCTCGCGGTTGGCCGCGCCCGCGCGCAGGACGCCTTTGCCAGCTTAAAGCCGGTCGCAGCATGACAAAACAGCGCATCGCCGTGATCGGGTCGGGCATATCCGGCCTGTCCGCTGCATGGATGCTGCGGAAAGATTTCGATGTCGTGCTGTTCGAAGCCGAGCCGCGCGCCGGCGGCCATGCGGACACGCAAACCGTCACGCTGGACGGCCAGAGCATCGATGTCGATACCGGCTTCATCGTTTATAACCCGCGCAACTATCCCAACCTGTGCGCGCTGTTCGCCGAGCTTGGCGTGGCCACCCAGCATTCCGACATGTCGTTCGGGGTTTCGATCAGGCGCTCCGCTGGTGAAATGGAGTATGGCGGCGGCACCCTGGCGCAATTATTCGCCCAGCCCGGCAATGCGCTGCGGCCGCGCTTCTGGTCCATGCTGCGCGATCTGCGGCACTTCTACCGTCATGCGCCGGAGTTGTTGCAAACTGACAGTATGGAAACCCTCGGCGAATATCTGGACCGCAGCGGCTACGGCGCCGCCTTTGCGGACGATCACATCCTGCCGATGGGGGCGGCGATCTGGTCGGCCTCGGTGGCGGGGATGCGCGCTTTTCCGGCCCGGCAGTTCGTGCGGTTTTTCCAAAATCACGGCCTGCTCAGCCTGACCGACCGGCCGGCCTGGCGCACTGTTACCGGCGGGTCGCGTCGCTATGTCGCCCGGCTGGTGCAGGATTTGCCCGATCTGCGCCTAGCCTGCCCGGTGCATGCCGTGGTTCGCAGCGAGAACGGCGTGGCCGTGCAAACCCCGCATGGCGCCGAAAATTTCGACCAGGTGGTTTTCGCCTGCCATGCCGATACTGCGCTGGCCGCGCTCGACCGGCCCAGCGATGCAGAGCGGCGCGTTCTCGGCGCCTTCACGTTTCAAACCAACAGCGCCATCCTGCACACCGACAGCAGCCTGATGCCAAAGCGTCGTGCCGCCTGGTCGGCGTGGAACTATCTGTCAGAAACCGCCGCCGACTGCACCACCGCCGTCAGCCTGACCTATTGGATGAACCGGCTGCAAAATCTGCCGATCGCCACGCCGCTGCTGGTGACATTGAATCCGCTGCGCCCGCCGGCGCCCGATCTTGTGCTGCGCCGGCTCAGCTACCGCCACCCGCAATTCGATACCGCGGCGATGCAGGCGCAAACCCGGTTGCACGAAATCCAGGGCCGCGACCGCATCTGGTTTGCCGGCGCCTGGACCGGCTGGGGATTTCACGAGGACGGCATCGGCTCCGCGGTGCGGATCGCCACCAATTTGCGCTGCGCGCCGATCTGGGCCCAGCCGAAGTCGCGCGCGGCGTGAACACGCTGCAACCCGCGCTGCTGCACGCCGGAACCGTGACGCATGTGCGGCACGCGCCGTTTATGCATCAATTCGTCTACCGGATCTGGATGGTTTCGGTCGATATCGATCGGATCGAGCAAGCCCGCTCCGCGCTGTTTCGGCACAACCGCGCCGGACTGGTGTCGCTGCACGACCGCGACCACGGCCCGCGCGACGGATCGGCGTTGCGGCCGTGGGTGGAGGCACAATTGGCGTCGGCCGGGCTTGGCGGCTTTGCTGACAGCATCCATCTGATGGCGATGCCGCGCGTTATTGGTTTTGGATTCAACCCGATTGCGTTCTTTTTCTGTTACGATACGCATGGCCAGCTCGGTGCGGTGGTGCATCAAGTGAAGAACACCTTCGGCGACCAGATTGCCTACACCCTTGCCGTCGCCGAAGCGGCGGAGACGATCCAGCAGGAGACCGAAAAGCAGATGCATGTTTCGCCGTTTTTCGATCTGCGCGGCGGCTATCGTTTCAGCTTCACCCCGCCAGACCTGCAAGCGGCGGCACGCGACTTCGTGCTCGCGATCCGTTACGGTGCCGATAACCAGGCCCGCCTGACCGCGACCATGCACCTTTCCCCGATCCCGTTCAGCACCCGCGCCTTGTGGCATCTGCTTGTCACCCTGCCGCTGGTGCCGTTGAAAGTGGTCGCCGCGATCCACTGGCAGGCACTGCGTTTGTGGCTGCGCGGCGCCCGGTTCCATTCACGTCCACAACCCATTCGCGGAGACACGCCATGATCGGCGCAGAAACCATGCCGGGCGCCGCCCGGCTCGCCGCCCCCCGCAATCGCTGGCTGCGGGTGGCGCTGCGGATGGCGGATATGATCCGGGTCGGCACGCTGACGGTGATCCTGCCAGACGGCCGCACCCATATTGTTAGCCGCACCGCAACGCCTGCGGCGACCTTCATCCTGAACGATGTGCGTGCCGCCAAGCGGCTGATTTTGGGCGGCAGCCTCGGCCTGGCGGAAGCCTATGTCGAAGGCCTGTGGGACAGCCCGTCGATCGCCGACGTGATGACGCTGGCCGCCGAAAACGAAGCCGAATGGGTGCAGATCCTGAGCGGCAAGCCCTGGATCCGCCTGCTGTCCCGCATCGCGCACAAATTGCGGCCGAACACCCGTAAGGGCGCCCAGCGCAACATCATCGACCATTATGATCTCGGCAATGAATTCTATGCCGAATGGCTCGACCCGAGCATGGCCTATTCCGCCGCCTTGTTCACCGAACCGGGCGAGGACCTGCAAATCGCCCAGGAGCGCAAGATGCGCCGCCTGTGCGATGCGCTGGAACTGCGGCCGGGCATGACCGTGCTGGAAATCGGCTGCGGCTGGGGCGGCTTCGCCGAAATCGCCGCGCGCGATTACGGCTGCCAGGTGCTCGGCATTACCTTGTCGCCGGCCCAACGTGCCTACGCCCAGGCGCGGATTGAAAAAGCCGGACTGGCGCATCTGGTGGAATTCCGCCTGCAGGACTACCGCGACACGTCAGGCAGTTTCGACCGGATCGCGTCCATCGAGATGTTCGAGGCGGTTGGCCAGGAATATTGGCCGACCTATTTCGAAACCCTGCGGGCACGGCTGAAGCCGGACGGGCGGGCGGGGTTGCAGGTGATCACCATCCTGGACGAATTGTTCGACAATTACCGCACCGGCGCGGACTTCATCCAGCGCCACATCTTCCCCGGCGGCATGTTGCCCAGCCCGCGCCATTTGAAGGCGCAGATCGCGCGCGCCGGTCTATCGGAGGTTGGCACCCACTGGTTCGGCCAGGATTATGCCGAAACGCTGGCGCGCTGGAACCGGGCGTTTCAGTCCGCCTGGCCCCGCATCGTGCAATCGACACGGTTGCAAACCCGACCGTGCGACCTCAACTTCAAGCGGATGTGGGAATATTACCTCGCCTACTGCGAAACCGGCTTCCGCGCTGGTTGGACCGATGTTGGCCAGATCATCCTCGCCACCCGTCCGCCGGTGCGGACGTGATTAGATTTGGTCCGCCGGTGCGGACGTGATTTCGTTTTGAACACTATCCCACCAGGCCGCGGTGTGCGGGTGGTGGGAGACGTGCATGGCGACGCCCGCGCCTTCGCGATCGCCTGCGAAACCGATTTGTTCGTCGTCCAGCTTGGCGACCTCATCGACTATGGCCGCGACAGTGCCGAAGCACTGCGCCTGGCGCTGCGGCTGGTGGATACGCAGAACGGGATTTTTCTGCTCGGCAATCACGACCATAAGCTAGCCCGCGCTTTGGCCGGGCAGGATGTGCGGATCGGCCCGGAACTGGGCGCCACGCTCGACCAGCTCGATCCTGAATTGCGCACGGCCGCAATGGCAGGCATCGCCGCTGCGCCCGCCTGGCTGGACTGGGGCAGCCGGATGTTCGTACATGGTGGGTTCCACACCGACATGCTGGAAGGCCCCGCGCCGCAGGTGCCGCTGAGCCACCCGAAGGGCGCAGTCGCCCGGGCGCTGTATGGCGAGCCGACCGGGCGCATGCAGGCCGATGGCTACCCCGAACGCAGTCTGCGCTGGGTGGACCGTATTCCGCAGGGGCTCACAGTTTATTGCGGACACGACCGGCGCAGTGGTGACGGGCGGCCATATGTACGCCAAGGTCTCGCCGGCGGATGGGCGGTGTTTCTGGATACCGGCGCGGGCAAAGGCGGCCATCTGTCATGGATCGACCTGGCGCCGCAGAGCGCGGCGCCGGCGCGGAGCTAGGCGGAGGACAAGCTGCGATGACGGTTTCGGTACCCTACACCGTGCACAACTGTGGATGCGGCGGTCGGCAGATCCTGTGCCAAGACCCGTGCGGCAACCTGATCGAACCGTTCCAGCCGCAATGAAATGGCACGCCGCGTTGGCGCTGGCGCTGCTGCTGGTTGCCCGTGCCGCCGCCGCCCAACCCTGCGATATCTGCCGCCTGCCGAGTGGACAATATCGCACCGTGGCGCCGCCGGGTTGGGACGGCAAAACCCGCTTGCCGCTGCTACTGTTTTTGCATGGGTGGCAAAGCTCGGCGGCCTCGACGCTGGCCGATGGCGATGTGACCGGACCGGCCGGCCGCCAGGGTTTTCTGCTGGTCGCACCGGACGGGGTGGGCAAAAGCTGGCATTTTCGCGGCAGCAAAGCCGACGGGCGCGATGATATCGGATTTCTACACGCCGTTCTGGCCGACGTTGAAACCCGGTTTCCGATCGACCGGCGTCTGGTAGTGGCGGCGGGCTTTTCCATTGGCGCCTCGATGGTCTGGGATCTCGCCTGCCATGCCAGCACCGGGTTCAGCGCCTTCCTGCCGTTATCCGGCGGGTTCTGGGAACCGTTCCCGACAAGGTGCGAAACCGGGCCGGTCAATCTGCGCCACACGCATGGCCGCGCCGACACCACGTTCCCGTTCGGTGGCCGCGCGGTCGCCGGCATGCGGCAGGGTGATGTCGCCAAGGGCCTGGCGCTGTGGCGGGATATCGATGGGTGTGCGGCGGCGCCAAGCGCGCATAGTTTGGATGCCGGCCTTGCCTGCGATGTTTGGCGCCGATGCAGCAGCGGCCGGCAATTGCAGCTTTGCCGGCACGATGGCGGGCATATGATAGAAGCGTGGCACCTCGAATCCGGCTTGATCTGGGCGCGCGGGTTGCCGGCCCGGTAGCCCGCTCTCGGCAGCAACTGGCTTCTGTGGCACACTGCTTCTGAGACCTCGCGCCGGGAGAACTGTCATCGCCGCCCTTCGCCAATTGCTGCTCATGCGTCATGCGAAATCGGCGTGGGACGACGCGGCGCTGACCGACCATGCCCGCCCGCTGAACCTCCGTGGCAGGCAATCGGCGGAAGCAATGCGCCACGCGATGCTCGAACTCGGGCTGCTGCCTGATCTGGTGCTGGTAAGCTCGGCCCGCCGCACGATGCAAACCATGCATTTGCTTGAACCCTGGGAACAAGCGCCGTTGGTGGAAGTGATCGACGTGCTTTACCTTGCCGACCTCGCCGCATTGCTCGGGGTGCTGCATGCAGTGCCGGATACCCTGCGCAGCGTCATGCTGATCGGCCATAATCCCGGCCTGCACGAATTGGCGCTGCATCTGGTGGGGAAAAGCGGGACGACACATGCCAACCCCAACGCCCGCCGTTTGGCGGAAGGCTACCCTACGGGCGCGCTTTGCGAATTCACTATCGCGGGCAATTGGAGTTGCCTTGCCGATGGGGCCGGACGGCTGCAACGCTTCCTCGCGCCGCGTGATCTGCCCGGGGTGCCAGGCTGAGCATGGCGGGTGCCTCGCACCCCGAACCGACGTCGGTGCTGGAATTGACCCTCCCCCTGGAGCCAGGCTGCCGCGCCGGCCGGGCTGCCCGCGCTGGAGCGGGCGCACGGATGGCCATCCGAAATTTAGGGTGGGCGTTCACGATTCGGCGAACTGGCCCGATCACCGATTGCAGCCGGCGCAGCCGCAGGCTACTTGAAGCCCACGCTTTCACATCCCCGTGAGGAGGCGCGTTTGAAACTCCGCCGACCTCGTCGTATATTTCGTTCAGGATCAAGATTTTCTGGCAGAAAAATGTTTGGCCGCCTGATCGCGATCGGGCTTGGCTTGGTCAGCTTTGCCGTTGTGCTGATGGTGGCGCTGCCGGCAAACCTATTCGGCCGAGGGTCGGACGCCACGACCATGATCTCTGCCCAGCCGCCGCACATCGCGGTGGTCGATGGCGATACCATGCGGCTGCGCGACACGCTGATCCGGCTGCGCGGAGTGCGTGCGCCGGCCCGTGGCGAAATTTGCCGCACCGGCCCACTCGCCAGCGATGATTGCGGCGCCTTGTCCAGCATCGCCCTCGCGGGCCTGGTGCGCGGCCATACGGTGTCCTGCGAAATCGACGGGCATGACCGCCGCGGCTTTGCCCTGGCGCGATGCGATGCCGCGGGGGTGAACCTCAACCAGGCCATCGTCGCCGCCGGTTGGGCCCGCGCCGAGCCAACCGACGCCGCCATGCAGGCCACCGAGGCCGAAGCGCGCCGCGCTGCCCGCGGCCTTTGGTGGGCAAATCGCCAAGTGCCACTCTAAGTGTCCGTTCGAGAAGTCTGCCGGGTCGGTCCGGCGGTGCTTTTTGCGCCTGGGAGCGTCGGTTCCTTGCCATGATGTCCCAGCATCATGGCGGCGGT
>JAYTQP010000090.1:0-1725 GCA_043746675.1 Rhodospirillales bacterium
CCGCGCGCTGGCCGATCCGGTCGCCTGCCTGGCGTCGGGCTGGATGCTGGTGAGCAAGCGCGCCAAACAGTCCGGCGCGGAACTGGCACTGGCGATTTCTGACCATGCTGACTGGGACGCGCTGCTGCGCACGATCGCCGAGGTCGGGGCGCCGGAGGTTTGGATCACCCATGGCAGCGAAGCCGCCTTGATCCACGAACTCGGCACGCGCGGCGTCAAGGCCCGCGCGTTGCGGTTGATCGGCTACGGCGCGGAAGACGCCCATTGAACGGGTTCGCCGCCCTGCTCGAACGGCTGCGCTTCTGCCCGACCCTGGCGCATCGGCAGGCGGTGCTGGCGGCCTATGTCGCTGCGGTTCCGGACAGCGCATTGGCGCTGGAGATATTGTCTGGCGCGCGCATTGTGCGCCCGGTCGGGCGCGGCGTGCTGCGCGACCTCGCCGGCCGTATCGATCCAGCTTTGTTCGCGTTGTCGATGGCCTTCGTCGGCGATTACACCGAGACTCTGGCGCTGATCTGGCCGGCCGGCGCCCGCAACCAGGCGCCGCCCGAACTCATCGAAATCCTTGCTGCTTCCAAGGCCGAAATCCAGGACCGGCTGCCCGCCTGGCTTGACGCATCCGATGCACGCACGCGGCTGGCGCTGCTCCGGCTGTGCAGCGGCAAATTTCGCCCGCTGCCAGCGTTGTTCACCGCGCTGGCGGCCACGCCCTTCAGACTGCGAAGCGTGAACGCAGTGCTGATGTACATGCAATCCATCCGCATCGGCCTGCAACGCGAATATCGCTTCGGGGTCTGGCACGGCGGCGCGCTAGTGCCGATCGCCGGGATCACCGAAATCGCCGAGGACCTCCGCGACGGGCTGGAGGCCTGGGTGCGGGACAACACGATCAACAAGTTCGGCCCAGTCCGCGAAGTTGGTCCCGGGCTGGTCGCCGAACTGGCCTTCGCCGGCGTGCGAACTTCCCCCCGGCACAAGGCCGGCCTGGTTCTGCATGCCGCCCGGCTGGTTCAGTTGCGACCGGACATCGCCGCGTCCGACGCCGACCAGCTCATCGCCCTGGCTGGCGGGAACGATGCCAGCCGGGACGACAAGAGTACCGTCATGCCGCTGTTGTGACGATGCCTGCTTCCGCGGCCCCAATCCCATCACGAACCGTTTGAACGCGAACCCGCCTGGCGGAACCACCACCTCCATTCGGCCGCCGGGATCGGCTGCCGCGCGGGTGACAAAAACCGTGTCGGGCCGAACCGTCGCCTCGATTACATAATCGAACGGATAGGATTTTTCGTGGATGCCAAACCGCTTGCGGTAGCCGCGCTGATGCGGATTTTCCAACGAAAAGACCTGCGCCTCAGTGCCCTCGTCGCCGCCAAACTGCCCGCCGTGATAAATCGTCTGGCCTGCCTCGATCGCCGCGCGGGCGGCCAGCGCCGGCGCTGACATTTCCTGCACCGCGATGCCGGTGGGGGTTTCGACCAGCGGAACCGACCAGGCGGTCAGCGCACCCTGCTCGAACAGCTCCTGGGCCGGGTTATCGGCCAACGGTTGCGGCGGGCGATCGAACGCAGGCAACCCCTCGAACCGCGCTTGCATCACCAGATGCTGCGGGTGTCGGCCGATCCAATCCAACGGCCATGCCGCCCCATCCGGAACGAAAACGAAATCGCATTCGGTTGTGTTCGCCATTGCATCATGCCCCGCTCCATGTATCAGTTATTATAA
>JAYTQP010000091.1:0-1903 GCA_043746675.1 Rhodospirillales bacterium
CATCCAGGGCAGATCGCGATTGCGGCCGAACGGAAGCAGATCGGCATCGAGGTCGTTATCCTGCACGACCGGCAGGGCCAGATGGCTGTCCAGCAGCGCGCGACCATGCCCCGGCACGTGCTTGCCGACCGGCTGCACCCCCGCCGCCAGAATGCCCGCCGCTGCGGCCCGTGCCAGCACGGCCACATCGTCCGTCGCCTCGCCATAGGCACGGTCGCCGATCACGCCGTGCCCATGCGGCAGGCGTCGATCCAGCACCGGCGCGCAGGCCACAGTGAACCCGGCGGCGGCACAATCCAGCCCGATCAGCGCCCCGGTGAGCCATGCGGCGCGCAATCCCGCCGCTGGGTCGCGCGCATACAGCAAGCCGATGTCGCCGGCTGGAGGGTGCGCGCGCCAGTACGGCGGCCGCAGGCGCGCTACCCGGCCGCCTTCCTGATCGACCAGATAGGCGCTGTCCGCCGGCAGGATTTCACCCAGCGCCCGCAGCAGCGCGGCCAGTTGCGGTGGGTCGACGATGTTGCGGGCGAACAGGATAATCCCGGCCGGTGTGGTCGCGCGCAGCAGCGCCGCTTCGGCATCGGTTAGAACCGGGCCGGACAGCCCGACGATGGCAGCTTTGATCATGACACTTTGATCATGGCGGGGTGACGTGCTTGCAAGTTGGTTTGGTCTGACCGCGCGCGCCGCTATAGTCAACCACCCGAACGCCCTGTTGCCGCCAAGGACCGCGCAATGCCCCATGTAATCGTCAAGCTTCTGGTCGGCCGATCTGAACAGCAGAAATCCAGCATTGCCGAGGCAATCACCCTGGCGATCATGGCGCACGCCAACGCCGCGGCATCGTCGGTTTCGGTCAGCATCGTGGATATCCAGCCGGACCGCTGGACGGCGGACGTTTATGGGCCGGATATCGCTACAAACTGGGATAGGCTCTATAAGAAACCCGGCTACGGGCCAAATTCTGGTCAATAGAAACACCGCCGCAACCAAAGGAACACCGGATGGAAATCAAACGCGGCGGCTCGCAGCCATCCGGCAAGGGACCGGCCGAGTATTTTACCGGCACGGTGCGGATCGATCCGTTGTTCAGCCCGCCGGACCCGGCCCGGGTTGCCATGGCGCTGGTAACCTTCGAGCCCGGCGCGCGCACCGCCTGGCACACGCATCCGCTTGGCCAGACCTTGATCGTTACCGCCGGCTGCGGCCAGGTGCAGCGCGAAGGCGGCCCGATCGAGCAAATCCGCCCCGGCGACGTGGTATGGTTTCCGCCCGGCGAGAAGCACTGGCACGGCGCCACCGCCACCACGGCGATGAGCCATGTGGCGGTGCAGGAGAAGCTCAACGGCTCCCCGGTGAACTGGATGGAGAAGGTCAGCGACGCGCACTATGCCGGCGGGGACACGACCGGGTAACGGGAACCGACCGCGATCGGAGGCTCGGCCCGGCGCGCTTCGCAGACGGCGGCGGTTGGCGCAGCTTGGATCGACCGGGGATGTGGAATGCGCATGCTGGCGCTGCTGGAAATAGAAGTCGTCTTACCGGCCTTGCGTTCGGCGCGGTGAAGTAGCGTCGATCAATGCAAAGCCGGCAGGCCGGCGACCGGGATGCCGATCGGGCCGGGACGGCGATCGCGCAGCATCCGCCGCACGTCATCGGCGCGGCCGTCCATTGCGTAGGCTTTCAGCAGGGTGAATTCGACCAGATCGCGCTGCGCCCGGCTGCCGCCGATGCGTTCATGCTGGTGCAGAACGGGCTCGATGGCGGCGATCGCGCCGGCGTAATCCTGGGCGGAAAACGCCGCGAAGCCGCGCGACAAGGCTGGTACCACCGGGCCGGAGGCATACTGCCCATCGCCCGCCATGGCTTCCATATCGGTCACCCGCGCCTGTGCCTTGTCGGT
>JAYTQP010000092.1:0-6458 GCA_043746675.1 Rhodospirillales bacterium
GTTGGACAATGCGGTCACCGCGGCCATGCGGGTGCGAGAGGTTGCAAAGCCTTGCCCACCGGCCTGAATAGGCCGGCCTTAGCTTGATCGTTGGCCTGATAAGGCCGGCCTTAGCTTGATCGTTGGCCTGATAAGGCCGATACAGAGTGTCCGATTTTTCGCAGTCCAGGGCGTTTGATGAACACCATGAGTCCCGCTTCCGAGAGTGCGCCGGCCACCGATGCGCCGCCGTTCGATTTCCGCGCCGCCGAGCCGCGCTGGCAGGCGGCGTGGGATGCGCGCGGGGTGTTTCAGGTGGCGGACGTGCCGACCGATGGCAAGCCGAAATATTATGTGCTGGAGATGTTTCCCTATCCGAGCGGGAAAATCCACATGGGGCACGTGCGCAACTACACGCTCGGCGATGTGGTGGCACGCTATAAGCGGGCGCGTGGGTTTGCTGTCATGCATCCGATGGGCTGGGATGCGTTTGGCCTGCCGGCAGAAAATGCGGCGCGCGAGCGCAACATGCATCCGGGCCAATGGACGCGCGACAATATCATCACCATGCGGCGCGAGTTGCAGCGGATGGGGCTTTCGCTGGACTGGACGCGAGAACTTGCCACCTGCGATCCGGACTATTACGGGCATCAGCAGCAATTATTCCTCGAATTCGTCGAAGCCGGGCTGGTCGAACGCCAGGAGAGCTGGGTGAACTGGGACCCGGTGGACGGCACCGTGCTGGCCAATGAGCAGGTGATCGACGGCCGCGGCTGGCGATCCGGCGCGGTGGTGGAGAAGAAGAAGCTCAACCAATGGTCGATGCGGATTACGCGGTTTGCGCCGGATTTGCTGGCGGCGTTGGAAGGGCTGGACCGGTGGCCGGAACGGGTGCGGCTGATGCAGGCGAACTGGATCGGGCGGAGCGAGGGGGCGCGGCTGCGGTTCGGGCTGGCGGCGCCTGAGCCTGGGATTGATGGGCTGGAGGTTTATACGACGCGGCCGGATACGCTCTACGGGATGTCGTTCCTGGCGATTGCGCCGGAGCATCCGCTGGCAACTTTGGTGGCCGGGCGGGATGCGCAGGCGGCAGCGTTCATTGCGGAATGCCAGTCGGCCGGAACATCGGTGGTGGCGATCGAGACCGGGGAAAAGAAGGGTTTCGATACCGGGGTGCGGGTGAAACATCCGTTCATCGAAGGGGCGACGTATCCGGTTTGGATCGCCAATTTCGTGCTGATGGAATATGGCACCGGGGCGATTTTCGGCTGCCCGGCGCATGACCAGCGCGATCTGGACTTTGCCCGCAAATATGGGCTGGCGGTGCCGGCCGTCGTGCTGCCAGCGGGCGAGAACGCGGCAAATTATGCTGTTGGCGACGATGCCTTTACCGAATCCGGCACCATCATCAACTCCGACTTCCTAGATGGGCTGGTGGCCCCGGCGGCGGCCAAGCCGGCGATGATTGCGGAACTGGAACGGCGTGGGCTTGGCAAGGGGGTGGTAAACTGGCGGCTGCGCGACTGGGGGGTTTCGCGCCAACGCTACTGGGGCTGCCCGATCCCGATCGTTCATTGCGACGCCTGCGGCATCGTGGCGGTGCCGGCAGAACAACTGCCGGTGGTGCTGCCCGAAGATGTGACGTTCGACAAGCCTGGCAATCCGCTGGATCATCATCCGACCTGGAAACATGTTGCGTGCCCGCAATGTGGTGCGGCGGCGGTACGGGAAACCGACACGCTCGATACGTTTGTCGATAGTTCCTGGTATTTCGCGCGGTTCTGCTCGCCGCGGGCGGCGGGACCGATGACGCAGGCGGCGGTGGATCACTGGCTGCCGGTGGATCAGTATATCGGCGGCATCGAGCATGCGATTTTGCATCTGCTGTATTCCAGGTTTTTCACCCGGGCGATGCGGGCGACCGGCCATGTGACGCTGGATGAGCCGTTTGCCGGCATGTTCACCCAGGGCATGGTGACGCATGAAAGCTACCGGCTTGGTGCGGGCGGTGCCTGGCTGTATCCGGAGGAAATCGAAAAGCGCCCGGACGGGACTGCGTTTCATCGGCAGACCGGTGCGCCGGTGACGGTGGGGCGGGTCGAATCGATGTCGAAATCGCGGCGCAACACGGTCGATCCCGGCGATATCATCGCCCGTTTCGGTGCCGATACGGCGCGCTGGTTCATTCTGTCTGACAACCCGCCGGAACGCGATATCGAATGGACCGAAGCCGGCGTGGTGGGGGCATATCGGTTCACCCAGCGGGTGTTTCGGTTGCTGGAAGCTTATCTGGGGCTGGCGGACGGCGCGGACGCGGGGGTGCCGGCATCGTTCGGCGTGGCGGCGCGGGTGCTGCGCAGGGCGACGCACAAAACCATCGCAGCGGTTTCGGACAATCTGGAGAATTTCGCGTTCAACGTGGCCGTTGCGCGCATTTACGAATTCGCCAATGCGATCGGGGAGGCCGAGCGCGCCAATGCGGGGGATGGGCTGTTGTGGGCGCGGGCGGAGGCGTTGGACGCGCTGGCCCGCCTGGTCGGGCCGATGATGCCGCATCTGGCCGAGGAAATGTATGCGCGGCTGCATCCGGCGGCCGCGCGGCTGGTGGCCGAACTGCCCTGGCCGGAATCCGACGCCGCACTTGCCGCCGATGACAGCATGACCATCGCGGTACAGGTGCTGGGAAAGCTGCGCGGCACGGTGCGCGTGGCGCCGGCGGCCGATGCGGCGGCCGTGCTGGCTGCGGCGGAAGCGGAGCCGAACGTGGCCAAGCTGCTGGCCGGCAAGCAGGTGCTGAAGCGTATCTATGTGCCGGGCCGGATCGTTAACTTCGTGATCGCTGATTAGACGATGAACGCTTTTCGCGCGCTGTTGCCGATGCTGCTGGCGGGCCTGCTTGCCGGATGCGGCTGGCATGCGGTTTATGGGCCTTCAGCGGGCGGCGTCGCCGCGCGGGCGGGGTTTGGGCAGATTGCGGTGGGGTTGATCCCGGAACGGCCAGGCCAGTTGCTGCGGGAGGATTTGCGGGCGCGGTTCGAGCGCAGCGGCACAGCAGTGGCGCCGCGCTACGATCTGACGGTGACGTATACCGTCAGCAGCGACAATATCGGCATCCAACGGGACAACACGACGTCTCGGGTGCGTATCCAAACCCTGGCATCCTGGGCGCTGACGGCACAGGATGCCAAGCGCACCCAGCTTGCCAGCGGAACCGCGCGGCAGGTTGATGGCTATAATGTTTTCGTCAACCAGTATTTCGCCGCCGATCTGGAGAACGAAGCGGTGGTGCGGCGGATGACGGATGCCATCGCGGAAGATATCACGCTGCAACTGGCGATCTGGTTCGATCGCCAGAAGACGTCGTGAAAATCGACGGCGCCAGGATCGATGGGTTTCTGCGCGACCCCGGAAAATGCCGCGCGGTGCTGCTGTATGGCGAGGATGCCGGCCTGATCGCGGAACGGGCAACGAAACTGGTGCGGCTGGTGATCGGGCCGGCCAACGATCCGTTCCGGCTGGCGGAACTGGACCGGGACAGCGTGCAGCAGATCGGTGAGGAAATGACCGCGATGGCGCTGACCGGTGGCCGCCGGGCGGTGCGGGTGCGCGATGTGACCGATACCGGGGTGAAATTCGTGCAGGCGGCGCTGGCCGGGCGCGGGGATGCGCTGCTGGTGCTGGAAGGCCCAAGCCTGGCGCGTCGCAGCAAGCTGGTGGCGCTGCTGGAAAAGGCCGCCGACGCTGCCGCGATCGCCTGCTATCCGCAGGAAGGCCGGGCGCTGGAGGCGGTGATCAAGGCCGGCCTTGCCGAGGCCGGGGTTGCGGTGGAGGCCGAAGCGCTGGGATGGCTCGCCGGCCAGCTCGGTGCCGATCGGGCGATCACGGCGCGGGAGGTGGAAAAGCTGGCGCTCTATGCCGGCCTGGGTGGCACGGTGGATCTGGAGGCCGCCCGGATGTGCGTCGGCGACCTCGCCGGGTTGTCGCTGGACGATGCGCTCTACGCTGCGATGGCGGGCGATATCGTCGGCGCCGATCGGGCGCTGGAACTGGCGATGCAGGAAGGCGCCACCCCGGTGGGGGTGCTACGAGCGACGCTGGGGCATTTGCAAAAGGTGCAGCGGGCGCGGGCAGCGATGGCGAACGGGTTGGCACCGTCGGAAGCAACCAAAGCCGTTCGTCCGCCGGTTTTTTTCAAGCGGGAGGCACCGTTCACCCGCGCGCTGGTTTTGTGGTCCGAGGCCGCGTTGCAGGCGGCGTGCGTGCGGATGTGGGAGGCGGAGCGGGCCTGCAAGCGGACCGGCGCGCCGGCCGAAGCGATTGGGCGCAGTGCTGTCGTGGGCCTGGCCCAGCGGGCGGCGGCCCGACGGTGATGGCGGCACATGGTCAGCCGGCGCGTTGTTCGGCCAGGCGCAACAGGCGGAGGAAATTGCCGCCCCATAATGCGGCGATATCGGATTTGCTGTAGCCGCGCGCGAGCAGTTCGGCGGTCAGGTTGGCACTTTCGCCAGCATCGAACCAGCCGGTGAAGCCGCCACCGCCATCGAAGTCCGACGAAATCCCGACATGCGCGATGCCGATGCGTTTGACCGCATAGTCCAGATGATCGCAGTAGTCGACGACCGTTACGCTATCGGCCTTGCCGCCGGCCTTCAGGAACCCCGGAACCGCCGTTATCTGCACCACGCCGCCAACACGCGCGAGCATGTCGAGCTGTTCGTCGTCGAGGTTGCGCGGGTTGTCGCACAGCGCCTTGATGCAGGAATGCGTCGAGAGCACCGGCGTGCTGGACAGCAAAGCCGCCTGCATCATGGTGTTCTTCGAGGTGTGGGCGATATCGACCAGCATGCCGAGCCGGTTCATTTCGCCCACCACCGTGCGGCCGAGCGCCGAGAGGCCACCATGTTCGGCAGCCACGTCGGCGAGGTCGGCGCGCGGGTTGGAACTGTCCGCCAGCGCGTTATGGCCGAAATGGGTGATAGTCATGTAGCGCGCGCCGAGCGCCCGAAAGGTGGCGAGGTTGGCCGGATCGCCGCCGATCGCCTGGCCATTTTCCACGCAGGGCACCACGATGGTAACGCCGTCGCGATGGGCTGCCTCGATCTCGTCGGCGGTGGTGCAAACCCGCGCGCCGTGATTGGTGGCGCCCATGCCGTTGATCGCCGTCAGCATCGCGGTGGCCCGACTGACCGCCGACTTGTAGGCGTCCGGCGTGCGCGGGCCTTGCGCGATGTAGGCGGCGAAGCAGCCGGCCGCCATGTGGCCGCGCTTCATCTTTGGCAAATCGACCTTGCGACTGGTCTCCGCGAAAAAGCTCGGGCCGTCCGGGAAGGGGATATCGATGTGGGTATCGATGGTGAGGAGGCTGCGGTGCAGCGCGCTTGCGTCGGTCATCCCGGCAGGCTCGGCTGCGGGCGCGGCGCCGTCAAGCCCGGTTGGGCACAAAATCGGGCTGACGCGCGCGGCGGGACCTTGTATAGCGGCATCGGCTGTCTCCGTAGCTCAGCAGGATAGAGCACCAGATTCCTAATCTGGGGGCCATGGGTTCGAATCCCGTCGGGGACGCCAGCCATCCCGCGCTAAAGCTTCAATTCCTGCTTCACCAGTTCGACCCAGTAGGCCACCCCGTACGGAATCGCCGCGTCGTTGAAGTCGAACATCGGGGTGTGCACGCCGGCCGAGGCTTCACCGTTGCCGACGCGGATGAAGGCGCCGTGTTTCTGCTTCAGCATGTAGGCGAAATCCTCGCCGCCGCCGGTTTGTGGCATCGCCGCGTTCACCGCTGCCGTCCCCACCACGGCCGCGGCGGCGGCCAGCGCCACGTCGGTCGGTGCGTCGGCGTTCACCAGCGGCTCGGCGACCCAGACGAAGGAAACCGCCACCCCGGCGCCGTGCATCGCCGCCAGCCCCTCGGCCAATTCCCGAATGCGACGCTCGATAATTTCCTTCGTTGCGTCCTTGTAATGCCGTGCGGTGCCGGAAACCGTCATCTCCGCCGGCATCACATTGGCCGAATCGCGCGCCCCGCCGCCGATATAGCCAACGCTGATCACCGCCGGATCGAAGGCCGAAATATTGCGCCCGACAATGGTCTGCAACCCCAGCACGAAATGCGCCTGCACGATCGACAAATCCACCGACAAATGCGGCGTCGAGCCACCATGCCCGCCCTTGCCGGTGAAGGTCACATGGAACATGCAGCCGCCGGCCATCGCAGCCCCCTTGCGGATGCCGAACTGGCCCACCGGCATGCCCGGCGAATTATGCATGCCATACAGCACATCGCAGGGAAACCGCTCCAACAGCCCGTCCGCCAGCATCGCCAGTGCCCCGCCGCGGCCTTCCTCGGCCGGCTGAAAAATCAAGTTCACCGTGCCGGCGAAATCGCGATGCTCGGCCAAATGCCTGGCCGCACCCAGCAGCATCGTGGTGTGCCCATCATGGCCGCAGGCATGCATCACGCCTGGGTTCTGCGAAGCATA
>JAYTQP010000093.1:0-2893 GCA_043746675.1 Rhodospirillales bacterium
TTCAGCGCCAGCCTCGGTATCACCGGCAAGGGCCGGATCGACCTCGCCCGTCGGGTGGCCGACGGCGAAGGCACCGTGGTGCCGGCCTACTTCCTCAATTCTCTGCTCGGCCGTATCCCGCTGCTGGGCAATCTGCTGAGCGCGGAAAAAGGCGGCGGGCTGCTGGCGATCGGGTTTTCCGTGCGCGGGCCGTTCGACGATCCGAGCGTGCGGGTTAATCCGCTGACCGCGGTCACCCCCGGCTTCCTGCGCGGCCTGTTCGACGTGTTCGATGGCGCTCCGACCGTGCCGGCGCCGGGGCAGCCCGCGCCACCGCCTGCCAAACCGCGCGGTCCGGCCGCGGCCGGCGACGACCCCACCAACGGCGGCCGCTGACGCCCCCTTGCCACCGGGACCGGCTGCCGCAATCCTGGCGCCATGAACACGCACCCCGTCCCCCACGTTCGCGCCATCCTGTTCGATGTATTCGGCAGCGTGGTGGATTGGCGCACCAGCCTGATCAACGACCTCACCGCCTGGGCCGCCACAAATGACCTGTGCGCCAACTGGGCCGACCTGGTCGATGACTGGCGCAGCGCCTACACGCCATCGATGGACCGGGTCCGCAAAGGCGAACTGCCCTGGACCATCCTCGACGAACTGCATCGTAGCAGCCTCGAAATCCTCGCCAAAAAGCACGGCCTGCCAAATCTCTCCGCCGACGACTTCGACCACATCAACCGCGGCTGGCATCGCCTGAAACCCTGGCCTGACGCGGTCGACGGCCTTACCCGCCTCAAATCCCGCTACATCATCGGGCCACTGTCCAACGGCAACGTCGCCCTGCTGGTCAACATGGCGAAATTCTCCGGCCTGCCGTGGGATGTGATCTGCTCCACCGAACTGTTCCGCCACTTCAAACCCGACCCCGAAACCTACCTCGGCGCCGCCAAAATCCTCGGCCTCGAACCCCACCAAGTCATGCTCGCCGCCGCCCACAACAACGACCTCGCCGCCGCCCGAACCTGCGGCCTCGCCACCGCCTTCTTCCCCCGCCCAACCGAATACGGCCCGCGCCAAAGCCGCGACTACGCGGCGGATCAGGCCTGGGACGTCGTCGCGGACAATATCTCCGACCTGGCTGCGCGCATGGGGTGCTGACCTGGGGCGGGCGGGGTGGTAAGGAAGCAAGGCGGGGGCTTTGCCCGTCGACCCCGCAAGGGGCAGCGGCCCCTTGACCCTATGACTTAAGCGAAGCATCGGGCCATCGAAGCAGGGGGCGGACGCAGAGGTTGCAACATCGGCGTAGGCCCCCTGCTTCGATGGCCCGAACCCTTGCCTAAAGTGATGGGGTCAAGGGGGCGACGGCCCCCTTGCGGGTCCAGGGCGGCGCCCTGGCCTTGCTTTCTTCGCTACCGCGCCGTCGGAATCGGTATATCCTACGCCGGCGCATTCCGAATGAGGTTCATTTGATCCGGTTGTCGATCCCGTTGCGGCAGGCTTTGGCGAAGCTCACGTTGCCGGTGCTGATTGCGTTGGCGTTTGGGTTGATGGCGTTGGGCAAGGCGGATGTTGTGTTGGGGGAGCGGTTGCGGGTGGCGTTGGCGGATGCTTTGGCGCCGATTTGGGGGGTGGTTGCGGAGCCTTTGGGCGAGGTGCGTGGGGTTGCGGACGGGGTAAGGCGGGCGGTGACGTTGTATGACGACAATGCGCGTTTGCGGGCGGAGAATGACAGTTTGCGGCGTTGGCAGGCGGTGGCGTTGGCGTTGGATGCCGAGAACGCGGTCTTGAAGGCGAATTTGCATTGGGTGCCGGACCCGACCCCGCGTTACGTGACGGCGCGGGTGGTGGCGGATGCGGGCGGGGTTTATGCGCGGGCGGTGTTGTTGTCGCTGGTGCCGAACCATCACGTTACCAAGGGGCAGATTGCCTTGGACGAGCGCGGCCTGGTGGGGCGGGTGACGGAAGTTGGCAGCCGCAGCGCGCGGGTGTTGTTGATCACCGATTTGAATTCGCGGGTGCCGGTGACGTTGGAGAACAGCCGCGGCCGGGCGATGTTGGCGGGGACCAACGGGGCGCGCCCCCGGCTGATGTATTGGCCGGAGGGGGTGATGCCGATCGAGGGCGAGCGGGTGGTAACGAGTGCGGAGGCGAATGCGTTTCCGGCCGGATTACCGGTTGGGGTGGTGCGCTATTCGGCGAGCCACGTGCCGGAGGTTGAGCCCGACGCGCGGTTGGATCGGCTGGAGGTGATACGATTATTCGAATATGGGCTGCATGATCTGGCGCCGCCGGAGTTGAGCGTTCCGCGCCGGGTTGAGCGGCGCAAATAGCCGATGGATGATCGCGTGCCCGGCATCCGGCCGCGCCCGAGCTTGGGGCGCCGGCTGGATATGGCGGCACGGCGGAGTTTCCCCGGTGTGCTGGCGGTTTTGTTGCTGTTGCTGGCGGCCGCCCCGTTCGGGCTTGCCGGCCAGCCGCAGATACAGTTCGCGGTGGCGCTGGCGTCGGTATTTTTCTGGTCGCTGTATCGGCCGCTGTCGATGCCGCCGCTGGTGGTGTTTTTGCTGGGTGTGCTGGTGGATTTGCTCGAATACGCGCCGCTGGGGGTGAATGTGGTGATTTTGCTGGTGCTTCACGCGCTGACGCTGAGTGGGCGGCGGCGGTTGGCGCGCGGCGGATTTATGCTGGTGTGGGTGGCGTTTGCCGGCCTGGCGGCGGCGGCGGCGGGGTTGCAATGGCTGTTGACCGCGCTGTTGACCCTGCGGCTGTTGCCGGGGTTGCCGGCGTTGTTCGCGGCGGGGCTGGCGGCAGGAATTTATCCGCTGCTGGCGGTGCCGTTTGCGCGTGCGCACCGCACCTTGGCCGACCCAGAGCACGCCTGATGGGCCCGATCAAGCGCGAGCGGCAAATT
>JAYTQP010000094.1:0-1584 GCA_043746675.1 Rhodospirillales bacterium
GGATCGATCTTGTCCAACGTGTCGTCCGGCGTATGCCACCACCAGCCGAACCCGCCGCCATTGCGCTTGCCGCCGCTGCCCATCACCGATCCAGTGAGGTTGACCGTGGTTTCCGCCGGCTGCTCGCTCATCCCCATGAAAATGCTCGGCAGCCCGATCCCCCAGAAGGACTGATCGCCGGCCCGGCTCATCCGATGGCCGATGATGTCCTGTCCGCCCTGCGCCTTCACTGCCGCGCCGCCGAGGCCGCGCAACTCGGATGATGTCAGCACGTCGGTCAGCACGGTCGCGCCCTTGGCGCCGGTCGAATCGATATTCAGATGCGCCACGCAGCGACGTTCCAGATCGTCCCAGTAATGATCGGCGTACCAGGCGGACCCGGAATAGCGTCCGTGCGAGTGGCCGGACCAGAAGCACAGCCGCAGCCCGCGCCGCCATTCGTCCCGTTTCGTGGCGCACAGTCGCGCCACTTCCATCATCGTCGCGTTGGCGGTGCCGTTGTCCATCACCCCGTAATGCCAGGTGTCGTGATGGCCAGAGAACAGCACGAACGGCGCCTCCGGATCGTCCCCAGGGGGCGCCATTTCGGCCACCAGGATCGGCGTGCTGCGCCAGCCGGTGTCTACCTCCGCCTGCAGGGTCGCGGTCACGTCCTCGCCATTGGCCAGTCGCGCTTTCAGCTTGTCGCCGTCTGCCTTGGCGATCGAGACCACCACGGTCGTCGGCAGCCGCCCCTTGGTTTCCGGCGTCGGGCTGCCCCAGACCGATGAAATGCACATCTCATGCTTATGCTCGTGTGGGCTGACGTGGATTTGCCCGCGCGCGCCGGCCTGGCTGGCCCGCAGGCTGGCGGCCGGGTTGGCAATGCCGTCCAGCATGACAATCTTGCCGCGCACATCTTTGCCGGCGAAATCCGCCGGCGACCCGGCATTCAGATACACCACCGATCCGCGCGCGCCTTCGGCACCGGACGGGCGGGAAAACGAATGGGTGATGCACACCACCGCCTCATTGCCCACCGTCAGCGCTGCCTTGCCGGGCAGGCTGATGTAGGCGTCGTGTGCGATCAGCGTGGTTTTGAAGCCGATTTTGTCCAGATCGGCCTGGATGAAGCGAAAGCTCGTCAGTTCTTCCGGGGTGCCGGACAATTTTACCCGCAGGGCGAATTCTTCCAGCACACGCATCATCGCGTCGGCGCTGATGGACTGGCACAGGCTGTTGATCGTTACGTTGTCCATGTTGCAGTTCCCCCTCTAAACATCAAGCACGGTGCAGAATCATCGCCCCGGACGGATGGATCGTCGCCTGCCAGTCCGGTGGCACCAGGGTTGTCGCATCCAGTTGCGTGACGATCGCCGGCCCGGCGAATTCGGTCCCTGCGCCGAACTTTTCGCGCGCGTAGACCGGCGTTTGCAGCGACCCCGCAACAAAATGCACCAGCCGGGTTTCCTCTGCTACGGGCATGGTCATTGGCGCGGTCTGCGGCATCACCGGCGCTGGCATGCGGCCGGTGGCTTCCACCCGCAGGGTCACCAGTTCAATCGGCGCTTCCATGGTGAAGCCGTAGAGCGTCTGATGCGCGCT
>JAYTQP010000095.1:0-4757 GCA_043746675.1 Rhodospirillales bacterium
GCCGATGAGCACGTGGAAAAAATCGGCTGGTATGTCGGGCTGGGCTTCAACCATCTGGTGTTCCACGCGCCGGGGCCGGATCAGGCGCGGTTCCTGAAGCTTTACGGGCAGGAGGTGCTGCCGCGCCTGCGCAAGCGCTTCGGATGACCACCGCGAGCCTGTCTCTGCATGCGCTGCCGGGGATCCCGATGGTGCAGCCGGGCGATGACATCGCCGGACTGATCGGCGACGGGCTGGCGCGCGCCGGGCTGGCGCCGCAAAACGGCGACGTGTTCGTGCTGGCGCAGAAAATCATCTCCAAGGCCGAGGGCCGCACCGTGCTGCTCGATCAGGTCACCCCCGGCCCGGAGGCGATCGAACTGGCCGCGAAGATCGACAAGGACCCGCGCGTGGTGCAGGCGATCCTGGGCGAAGCCGTGCGGGTGGTGCGCGCGCGGCCGGGCCTGCTGATCGTGGAGCACCGGCTCGGCTACGTGATGGCCAACGCCGGGGTAGACCAGTCCAACGTGGCGCCGGCCGATGGGCAGGCCCGCGTGCTGCTGCTGCCGGAAGACCCGGACGGCAGCGCGCAGGGCATCCGCACCCAGTTGACCGCGCGCTACGGGGCGAAAATCGGCGTCATCATCAATGACAGTTTCGGCCGGGCCTGGCGGCGCGGCACCTCCGGCATCGCCATCGGGGTCGCCGGCCTGCCTGGTTTGGTCGATCTGCGCGGCAATGCCGATCTGTTCGGCCGCATTCTGGAAGTTTCCATCATCGGTTTTGCCGACGAAATCGCGGCTGCCGCGTCGCTGCTGATGGGCCAGGCCGATGAAGGCCAGCCGGTGGTACTGGTGCGCGGCCTGCGCTGGACGGCGCCGGAGGGCAGCGCCGCCGATCTGGTGCGGCCGGCGGCGGAAGATTTGTTTCGGTGAAAGTGCTGGCCCTTTCGGGTGGGGTCGGCGGCGCCAAGCTGGCGTTGGGCCTGAGCCATGTGCTGGCGCCGGAGGATTTGCTCATTGTCGCCAACACCGGGGATGATTTCGAGCATCTAAGCCTGTCGATTTCTCCCGATCTGGACACGCTGATGTATGCGCTGGCCGGGCTGGACAACCAGGCGCTCGGCTGGGGCCGGCGGGATGAAAGCTGGGCCTTCATGGAAACGCTGGGCGCGCTCGGCGGGGCGACCTGGTTTCGCCTCGGCGACCGCGACCTGGCGGTGCATGTGGAACGCACGCGTCGGCTGCGCGCGGGGGAAACCTTGTCGCAGGTGACTGCCGCGTTCTGGCAGGCGCTCGGCATTGGCCCGCGCGGCATCCCGATGACTGACGATGCGGTGCGCACGCGGGTGCTAGCGGAGGGCGGCTGGATCGATTTTCAGGATTATTTCGTCCGCCAACAATGTCGCCCGATGGTGCGCGATCTGGCGTTTCACGGGGTGGAAGCGGCGCGGGCGCATCCGGACTTGCTCGCAGCCCTGGCCGATCCCGGGCTGGAAGCGGTGGTGATCTGCCCTTCCAACCCGTTCATTTCGATCGAGCCGATCCTGGCGCTGCCCGGCGTGCGGGTGGCGTTGCTGGCCTGCAACGCGCCTGTCATTGCGGTTTCCCCGATCATCGCCGGGCAGGCGGTGAAGGGGCCGACGGCGAAGATGATGGCAGAGCTTGGCATGGTGCCCTCCTCAGCCTCCGTCGCGGCCCGGTATGGCGATCTGCTGGACACGATAATTCTGGACAGCGGCGACGCGGCGGAAGTCGATCAGATCGATTGTCGGGTGCTGCTGGCGCCAACCCTGATGAAAACCCTGGACGACAAGATCGCGCTGGCCCGCATCGTGCTGGATGCTGCGCGGTCGTGATAGTTCGTGATAGCTGGGGCAGCGACATCTGGGCAGTGGTGCCGATCAAGGAGTTTGCTGGCGCCAAGCAGCGTCTGTCCGGCCTGCTGACCCCGCCGCAGCGGCGCGAACTGGCGCGAACGATGGCGACCGCGGTGCTGACGGCGCTGGTCGAAGTGCCCGCGCTGGCCGGCATTGCGGTGGTGACGCAGGACCGGGAGGCAACGGTTCTGGCCCAGCGGTTCGGTGCCAGGGTCATCACCGAGGGTGCGGCGGACGGCCACACCGGCGCGGTCGATGGCGCGCGGCGGGTGCTGGCGGCGGAGGGGCGCGGCGGCATGATTACGTTGCCTGGCGATATTCCGCTGATCACCGCCCAGGAAGTGTCCGCCGTGCTGGCCGCAACCGCCCCGGCGCCATCGTTCAGCATCGTTCCGGCGCATGACCAGCTTGGCTCCAACGCCGTTCTCTGCGCCCCGCCTTTGTCCGTAAAACTGCGTTTCGGCGAGGACAGTTATTTTCCGCATCTCGATGCTGCCCGCGCCGCCGGCATCGAGCCGGCGATTATTTCTTTGCCCGGCATCGGCATGGACATCGACCACCCCGCCGACCTGTTAAAATTTCTAGCCATGCCCCAATCCAAAGCCACCGAAACCGCCGCCCTGCTCCGCGCCTGGGGCCTCTAGCCATGCTGTACCCACACAGGAATGCCAGACGGAGAAAAGTTTTTTGGTTCTTTTTTTCAAAAAAGAACCGCTTCCCGCAATGAAACGCCTGCTGCAACAACCAGCCGTGCAGGCAATGCTGGCGCGCAGCCTCGTGCTGTATCTGCGCTTCGCCCTAGGCACCACTCGCTGGACCCTAGAAGGTTGGGAACATCTCGATCTGGCCAACCGCCGCCCGACCGTGCTCGCCTTCTGGCACCAGCGGCTGGCGCTGATCCCGATGTTGAAGCCGCTGGTGCGCCGGCGCGGTTTGGAACGCGCCGTCACCGTGCTGGCCAGCCGTCACCGCGATGGCCGCTTCATCGGGGCGGTGATGCACGGATTTGGTTTCAATGTGGTGCACGGATCGACGGCGCGCGATGGCCAGGAGAAGGGCGGCAGTGCGGCGTTGCGCAGCCTGCTGCGTTGTTTGGCGGACGGCCAGGTGGTGGCGTTGACCCCGGACGGCCCGCGCGGTCCGGCCGGGCAGCCCGCGCCTGGCATGGCGCAGCTTGCGGCGTTGGCCGGCGCGCCGGTGGTGCCGTGCGCGGCCCAGGTGCAGTGGCGGATTGCGCTGCCGAGTTGGGACCGGATGGTTTTCCCGCTGCCGTTCGGGCGTGGAGCGATGGTGTGCGGCGCGCCGATCGCGGTGCCGCGCGCGGGCTGGATCGATAGTTTGCCTGGCCTGAAGGCGGCGATCGACGCCACCACCGCCCGCGCCGACGGGCTGTTATAGATGCTGTTGCGCCTGTATCGCGGCCTGCTTGGGCTGGCGGTGCCTGCGTTGCGCTGGCATTTGCGGCGCCGCGCGGCGCGTGGCAAGGAAATCGCCACGCGGCTGGCGGAGCGCGAGGGGATCGACCCGACTTCGCGCCCGGCTGGCAAAGTGCTGTGGGTGCATGCGGCCAGCGTGGGCGAAGCGATTTCGGTGTTGCCGCTTTTGTCGGCGTTGCCTTCCGATCTGGCGGTGCTGATGACCACCGGCACGGTAACCTCGGCCGAATTGCTGGCACAGCGGCTGCCGCAGCTTGGGCTGGAAAGCCGCGTGATCCATCGCTTCGTGCCGTTGGATGTGCCGGCCTGGGCGGCGGCGTTTCTCGATCATTGGCGCCCGGATGCGGCGGCGCTGGTGGAAAGCGAGATCTGGCCGAACTTGCTGCAAGCCTGCGCCGCGCGAAGCATTCCGGTGATGCTGGTCAACGCGAGGCTGTCGCCGCGCAGTTTCGCCCGCTGGCGCAGAGTGCCGGGGCTGGCGCGAGCGCTATTCGGCGGCTTCGCGCAAATCCAGCCGCAGAGCCAGGCGGTGGCGGAGCGGCTGCGGGCGCTGGGGGCGCGGAACCTGCTGCCGACCGGCAACATGAAGTTCGCCGCGCCGACCCTGCCGGTGGATGCCGCCGAACTCGCGCGGCTTGATCCCTTGCTGGCGGGGCGGCCGATCTGGCTGGCGGCCAGCACCCATCCCGGTGAGGAGGCGCTGATCCGCCGGGTGCATAATCTGCTAGCGCCGACCCGGCACCGCCTGCTGACCATCATCGTGCCGCGCCACCCCGAACGCGGGGCCGAACTGGCGACGCTGCTGGGCGCGCCACGGCGGGCGCTGAATGAATTGCCGCCGGATAAAGCCGGCATTTGGCTGGTCGATACGCTCGGCGAGCTTGGCCTGTTCTACCGGCTTTGCCCGATCGTGTTCGTTGGGCGTTCGCTGATCGCGCCGGGCGGCGGCCAGAACCCGCTGGAGCCGGCCCGGCTGGGCTGCGCGGTGGCGGTTGGGCCCCATACCAGCAATTTCGTCGAGGTGACCGAAGTGCTGGAAGACGCCGGCGCACTGACAAGGGTGGCTGATACGGCGGCGCTGGCGGCATGGGTGGCGGAGATGTTCGACCATCCGGCACGCCGCGCCGGGATGGGCCAGGCCGGCATGTCGGCGGCGGCCGGGGCGGCCGAATTGCCGGCGCAGATCGCTGCTGCGCTGATGCGGCTGATCCGGCGATGAAAGCGCCGGATTTCTGGTGGCAGGCCAAACCCGGCTGGCAAGCCAAGGCGCTGGCGCCGCTCGGCGCGCTCTATGCGGCGATCACCGCGCGGCGCATGGCGCGGCCGGGATTTCGCGCCGCCGTGCCGGTGCTCTGCTGCGGCAACCCGACCGTGGGCGGCAGCGGCAAAACCATTCTGGCGCTCGATCTGGGTGCCAGATTGCTCGCCCGCGGCCGCAAGCCGGCCTTCCTCACCCGCGGCTA
>JAYTQP010000096.1:0-7300 GCA_043746675.1 Rhodospirillales bacterium
TGATCGCGCCGGCGCACATCGGGCAGGGCTCCAAGGTCACCACCAGATCGCAGCCAACCAGCCGGGATGTGCCGAGCACGCGCGCCGCCTGGCGCAGCGCCAGCAACTCGGCATGGGCGCTGGCATCGTGGTCCTGCTCCACCCGGTTGCCGGCCGCGGCCAGCACCTGCCCGTCCGGCCCCAACACCAGCGCGCCGACCGGCACCTCGCCCGCTTCGGCGGCCAGGCGGGCTTGTTGGAGGGCGACTTGCATCGGGGCAGCTTGCATCGGGCGCATGAACGCTTCTTGCCTTGCATCCGGGCTGGAGGCTAGTCATCGGCATGAACCACCGCCAAAGCAAGCTGATCGGCGTCACCCTGGATAGCGAAGCGCCGGGGGGCTACTCGAAATTTCCCTGGTATGCCGTGCGGCAGAACTACATGGCGGCCATTGCCGGCGCCGGCGGGGTGCCGGTTGCGCTGCCGCATCTGCCCGCACTGGCGGACCGGTTGTTGGACGCGATGGACGGGCTGGTGATCACCGGCGGCGCGTTCGATGTCGATCCGGCGCTGTATGGGGACGCCGATCGCCACGGCAAAGTCACCCTGAAGGAGGGCCGCACCGAGGCCGAACTGGCGCTGCTGCGCGGTGCGCTGGCGCGCAACCTGCCGGTGCTCGGCATTTGCGGCGGCGCGCAGTTGCTCGCGGTCGCCCTCGGCGGCAGCCTGATCCAGCATATCCCCGACAGCATCGCGAACCCGCTGGCGCACGAACAGCCCAATCCGCGCGATCAGGCCGGCCATGCCGTCGCCGTCACCCCGGGCAGCCTGCTGCATTGCATCGTCGGCGCGCCCGAAATGGCGATCAATTCCTCCCATCATCAGGCGGTCCGCGCCCCCGGCCCGCACGCCACCGTCAACGCGCTGGCGCCCGATGGCGTGATCGAAGGCATCGAGGACGCCCGTTATCGCTTCTGCCTCGGCGTGCAATGGCACCCCGAATTCCTGATCGACCAGGGCGACGCGAAAATCTTCGCCGCCTTCATCGCGGCCTGCGCGGCATGAGCGATCTGCCGCCCGATGCCCCGGCGCCGAAGGGCGAACGGATCGCCAAATTCCTCGCCCGTGCCGGCGTCGCCAGCCGGCGCGACGCTGAAAAACTGATCGCCGAGGGCAAGGTGCGGCTGAACAATGCGGTGGTTTCCCACCCCGCCACCTTCGTGGACGGCAAGGATCTGGTGACGGTTGCCGGCAAGCTGGTCGATCAGCCCGAACGCACCCGGCTCTGGCGCTACCACAAGCCGGACGGGCTGGTGACCACCCATCGCGACCCGGAAGACCGGCCGACGGTGTTCCAGAAGCTGCCGCCGCATTTGCCGCGCGTGGTCAGCGTCGGCCGGCTCGATCTGAACAGCGAGGGGCTGCTGCTGCTGACCAACGACGGCGCGCTGGCCCGCCGGCTGGAACTGCCGTCGAACGGCTGGCTGCGGCGCTACCGGGTGCGGGTGTTCGGCGCGGTCGAACCGGCAACGCTTGCAGCGCTGGCCAACGGGATTACCATCGAGGGTGTGCGCTTTGGCGGCATCGAGGCCGCGTTGGACAGCCGCAAGGGGGATAATTGCTGGCTGACGATGAGCCTGCGCGAAGGCCGCAACCGTGAAATCCGCCGCGTGCTGCAACATCTCGGCTATCGCGTGTCCCGCCTGATCCGCATCGCCTACGGCCCCTTCCAGCTCGGCCTGCTGGACCGCGGCGCGGTGGAGGAAGTGCCCGGCAAGGTGCTGCGCGAACAATTGCCGCTTGCCGATTAGGCATGCGGATCGTCGCGGGCACCTGGCGCGGCCGCGCGCTGGCCGCACCACCCGGCACCACCACCCGCCCGACCGCCGACCGGGTTCGTCAGGCCTTGTTCGACATGCTGCTGCACGCGCCTTGGGCCGGGCGCGCGCGTATCGTCGGCGCCCGGGTGCTCGATGGCTTCGCCGGCACCGGCGCGCTCGGGCTGGAAGCGCTCTCGCGCGGCGCCGCCCATGCGACCTTCATCGAACCGGATCGCGCCGCTTTGGCCAGCCTGCGCGCCAACATCGCCGCCTGTCAGGCGGCCGCACAAACGACCGTGCTCGCCGGTGACAGCACGCGCCCGAAGCCTTGCCGGCCCCTGGGCACGCCGTGCGATCTGATCTTCCTCGATCCACCCTATGGAAAAGATCTGGTCCCGCGCGCCGTAGCCGCTCTGCGCGCCGCCGGCTGGATCGCCGCCGATGCCCTGCTGGTGGTCGAAACCGGACGCGATGAGGCGTTGCCGCCGCTTGGCGCATTGCTGGCCGAACGCGATCATGGCGCGGCGCGGCTGCGGTTCTGGCAGGTGCGCGGATAGGCGCCCAGAGCACGATCGCGTCTGATAGACGAAGCGACCACGCGCTAACGCCGCCCGAACAGCCGTTCGATCTCGGCTTTCGACAATTTGAGAAACGTCGGCCGCCCGTGGCTGCAGGTCGCCGCGCGCGGGGTGGCTTCCATCTGGCGCAGCAGGGCGGCCATTTCCTCCCGCCCCAGCCGGCGGCCGGCGCGAATGCTGCCGTGGCAGGCAAGCCGGGCGATCATCGCATCGAGCCGCGCCGACAAAGCAGTGGTTTCGCCCATTTCGGCCAATTCGTCGGCGAGGTCGCGCAGCAAGGGCGCCGGGTCGGGCGTGCCGAGTGCCGCCGGCACGCCGCGCACCAGGATGGCGCCGCCAAACGGCTCGATTTGCAGGCCGAGGCAGGCGAGATCGTCGGCGCTGTCGAGCAGGCGGCCAACGTCGGCGGACGGCAGTTCGACCACGGCGGGCAGCAGCAGCGGCTGGCTGCGCACGCCGTCGGCAAGGAACTGGTCGCGCAACGCCTCGTGCGTCAGCCGCTCATGCGCGGCATGCTGATCCACCAGCACCAGGTTGCCGTCGGCGGTCACCGCGATGATGTAGGTATCCAGCACCTGGGCCACCGGGGCGCCGAGCGGAAACTCCGCCGCCGGGCCGGCCACCGGCGTCAGATCGCGCCCGGCCGGCCCGCCGGCCAGCCCGAGCTGCAAATCGGCGAAGCCGCGTTCCGGCGCCGTCGGCTGCGGCGTATACCATTGCTGCCGCAGGGTTTGCGGGCGGAACATGACCGCCGGCGCGGCCCCGCCGGCGCCGGCCGAAAGGGTGCGGGCGATGCTTGAAATCACCAGCCCGCGGACGTTTTCGGGGCTGCGAAACCGCACCTCGGCTTTGGCCGGGTGCACGTTGACATCGACATCCTCGGGCGGAATATCGAGGAACACAGCCACCACCGGATGCCGCCCGAAGGCGATCACGTCGCGATAGCCGACCCGCACCGCCGCCCGCAGCACCGGATCGGCGACCGGGCGGCCGTTGACCACCAGGGTTTGCGCCGCCGCGGTGGCGCGGGTAACGGTCGGCGCGCAGATGAAGCCGGACAGGCGCATGCCGTCGCGCCCGCCCTCCAGCGGCAGCAAGGCGGCGGCGGCATCGGCGCCGAGCAGGGCGGCGATCCGGGCCTGGCTGCTCTGGCCGGGCAGATCAAACAGCAGCCTTCCGTCGCTTTCCAGCCGAAAGGCGATGGTGGGCGCCGCCAGCGCCAGCCGGCGGATGGCGGTTTCGCTGGCGTCCGCTTCGGCGCGCGCGGATTTGAGGAATTTGCGTCGCGCCGGGGTGGCGAAAAACAAATCGCGCACGACGACGCGGGTGCCGGGCGCGCCGGCGCAAGGCGCCACCGGCCGGATTTCGCCGCCTTCGACCGCGATATGCGCCGCCTCACTGGCACCGTGCGGGCGGGAGGTGATTTCCAGCCGGGCCGCCGCGCCGATGCTGGGCAGCGCCTCGCCGCGAAACCCCAGCGTGGTGATCTGCAACAAATCGTCGCCGGCGAGCTTGGAGGTGGCGTGGCGCAGGATGGCGAGCGTGAGCTCGTCCGCGGTCATGCCGATGCCGTCATCGACCACCTCGATCCGCGCGATGCCGCCGCCGGCGATGGCGACGGAAATGCGGCTTGCGCCGGAATCGAGGGCGTTTTCGACCAGTTCGCGGGCGGCGGCGGCGGGGCGCTCGATCACCTCGCCGGCGGCGATCCGGTTGACAGTCAATTCCGGCAGCAGCCGGATGCGGCCCGCCCCGCCTTGGTCTTGCGTCCTGCTCTTGTCCTGCACGACGTCCACCGTCAGGTCTCGCCGCGCAAAGCGCGAAAGCGGGCGACCAGGGCAGTGGTGGATGGGTCGTGGGCAGCCGAAGCGCGGCCTGCCAGATCGGGCAGGATGGCGCTGGCGAGCATTTTGCCGAGCTCGACCCCCCATTGGTCGAAACTGTCGATCCGCCAGATGCAGCCTTGCACCGCGACCTTGTGTTCGTAGAGCGCGATCAGGCGGCCGAGGCTGAAAGCGTCGAGCCGGCGGAACAAGATGGTGTTGCTGGGGCGGTCGCCGGCGAACACACGGTGCGGGGCGCCGGCTGCGATCGCCGCGTCGTCCTGGCCGGCGGCGCGCAGTTCGGCCTGCACGGCGGCCAGGGTTTTGCCGGCCAGCAGCGCTTCCGCCTGGGCGAAGGCGTTGGCGGCCAGGATGCGATGCGCCTTGACCCTGCTATGGTCGGGCACGGCGGCCAGGATGAAATCGACCGGCACCGGCGCGGTGCCCTGATGCACCAGTTGGATGAAGCTGTGCTGGGCATCGGTGCCGGGTTCGCCGAACAGCACCGGGCAGGTGGCGCGGGCAACCGGCGCACCATCCAGCCGGACCGACTTGCCGTTGCTTTCCATTTCGAGCTGCTGGAGATAGGCCGGGAAGCGCCGCAGGCGGGCGTCGTAGGCCATCACGCACTGGGTGGCGTAGCCCATCAGGTTGACATGCCAGATGCCGACCAGCGCCAGCAGCACCGGCAGATTATCGGCCAGCGGCGCGCTGCGGAAATGCTGGTCCATCGCCCAGGCGCCGTTCAGCATGGCCTGGAACGCGTCCCAGCCGGCGGCGAGCGCCACCGACAGGCCAATCGGCGACCACACCGAATAGCGCCCGCCGACCCAGTCGCGAAAGCCGAACACGCGCCCCGGCGCGATGCCGAAGGCGGCGGTGGCCGCCAGGTTGGTCGAAAGTGCGACGAAATGCTGCGCCACCGCGTCCGGCCCGAGTGCGGCGGCGAGCCAGTCCCGCACCGCCGCGGCGTTGGTGATGGTTTCCAGCGTGGTGAAGGTTTTGGAGGCGACCAGCACCAACGTGCGCGCCGGATCGAGCGTGCGGGCCAAAGCGGCGAAGGCGTGGCCATCGACATTGGCCAGAAAGCGCGGTTGCAGCCGCGCGCCACCAACTGCGGTCAGCGCCTCGGCGGCCATTGCCGGGCCGAGGTCGGAGCCACCAATGCCGATATTCAGCACGGTGTCGAACGCCAGCCCGGTGGCGCCGACGATGTGGCCCTCATGCACCGCCTGCACGAAAGCGCGCATCGCATGGCGCTGCGCCTCCACATAGGCGCTGGCATCCTCGCGCCCCGCCCGCATGCCGGCGCCATCGGGCGCACGCAGCGCCATGTGCAAGGCGGCGCGATGTTCGGTCGGGTTGATCGCGGCGCCGGCGAACATGCACTCGCGAAAGCCTGCCACATCGGCCGCCTGCGCGAGCGCGAGCAAACCCGCCAGCGCGTCGGCATCGATCGCGGTTTTGGAAAAATCCAGGGTCAGATCGTCGAACGACCGCGCGAAACGCCCGGCGCGGTCCGGATCGGCGGCGAACAGCGCCCGAATGCCGCGCGCTTTGGCCGCCGGCGCGCGCGCATCAAGCGCCGCCCAGGCCGCCATCAGGGCAGGTTCAGTCCCCGCCAAAGCGACCCCCGCCCGGCATTGCGCGGGTCAGAACAGCCAGTCGAAAATGGATTTGCGCTTCGGCTGGATGATCGGCGTTTCGCCTTCCGACGGATCCTGGCCGAGCGCGGCATTGGCGCGCAGCCGCTGCTGCTCCTTCGCCGGGTCCACCACGATACCGGCCGGCGGGGACGACTTCCAGAACAACAGCCGATCGGCGAGGCTTTTATCGGTGCGCGCAAGTGCGGCGTCAGCATCCACCTTGTCGCGGATATTGGCTGGCGCCGGGCCGCCGCTGGCCTGCAGCAGCGCCTCCTGGCCGGAACTCAGCGCGGTTGCCGGCCCGGCGAGCACCGCGCCCGGCGCCAAGGTCGCCTCCGCGGCCGCGCGGCTGGACAGTTCCTGCGGTCGGTTGGCGCCCGGGCGGGGCGGACGCAGCGCGTAATCCGGCGGCATCGACAGCGGCGCCCGGGTGGTGACAGAAAATTCGTCCGGCGCATCGCGCACCAGCCCGAAGGTGCGGGTGATGTCGCTACCCGCACAGCCCGGCAGCGCAACCAGCGCGCCCAGCAGGCCGGCGATGGTCAAAACGGAACGTAGGCGAAGCAGGACAGAAAATTGGGTCATGGTGCGCTCTGATTAGTCTTTGCTGGGACCGTCGGCAAGGCAGGCGGGCGAAGCGAGTCCAGGATCAGCACGCCGACGCCGCAGACGATGGCGGCATCGGCGAGATTGAACACATACCACGACCAGCCGAACGCATGCGCATGAATGAAATCCACCACCGCGCCGAAGCGCAGCCGATCGATCACGTTGCCGATCGCCCCGCCGCAGATCGCGCCGAGGGCGGCGCTTACCGTGGGCCGCTCAGCCCGCCACATCCAGACGCACAGCCCGCCGACGACGGCGAGGGCGGCGAGCATCGGCAGCAGCACGCTGGCGCCTGCGTGATCGTTCAGCCCAAAGGTGATGCCGCGATTCCACACCATCGTGAAGTTCAGCAACGGCAGCACCGCCACGCTGTGCCAACGCTCCAGGTCGAGCACGTCGAGGATCCAGTATTTGCTGGCCTGATCAGCGAGCAATACCAGCATTGCCGCGACCAGGCCGCCCAGCATGCGGTGGCTGCGCGGCCTCATGCGGCACCGGCAACCGGGCCGGCTTCGACCGCATCGGTGCAGCGCAGGCAGAGCGTGGGATGCGCCGCCCGGGTGCCGACCTCGGGCAGCAGTTTCCAGCAGCGGGCGCATTTTTCGCCGGGCGCCAGATCGGCCACAACCGCGCTGCCGCCCAGTGCCACCGACGGCACGATCAGGATCTCGGCCCAATCCTCGGCCGAGAGCAGACCTGCACTTGGGTCAGCGCCGGACAGGGCGACGGTGGCCTGCAGGGAGGAACCGATCTTGCCGTCGCGCCGCATGGTTTCCAGCGCCAACGTGGCCTGCCGCCGATAGTCGCGGATCGCGGTCCAGCGCTCGGCCAACGCGGGATCGTGC
>JAYTQP010000097.1:0-2431 GCA_043746675.1 Rhodospirillales bacterium
ATCGGCCAGGCCGATCTTGCGCTCGCCGAAGAAGCCATGTTGAACGGCGACATCCGCATGGCCAATTTGTGGGCAGGCAAGGCGGGCAAGCTTTTGCCGCCGGGGCCGGCAAAAATGCGGGCGGGCGATATCAGCAACGCGGTGAAACGCGAAAATCGTAAGGGTTTTTGAGAATGTGGGGATTTCGGTTGGCGGGGAGGCTAAAATTTTTATCCGCCACGGCGCTGCTGACAGCGGCGTTCGGGCTGAGCGGCGCGGGCGCGCAGGCGGCCGAGGCGCGCTTTACCGCCCAGCAGCGGCAGGACATCGTTGCCATCATTCGGGATGCGATGAAGGCCGATCCGTCGATCCTGCGCGATGCGGTGACCGCCTTGCAGCAGGCGGAAAACCGCAAGCAACAGGATGCGGCCGGCGCGATGATCGCCGAACTCACCCCCGCGCTGACCCAAAATCCGGCCGATCCGGTCGCCGGCAACCCGCATGGCAGCGTTACCGTGGTGGAATTCTACGATGTTCGCTGCCCGTATTGCCGGCGGATGGTGGGCGTGATGGACAAATTGCTCCGCAGCGACCCCGATATTCGCCTGGTCTATAAAGACCTGCCGGTGCTCGGCCCAGCCAGCGTGGTGGGCGCGCGCGCCCTGCTGGCGGCGCAGAAACAGGGTGGCTATCTACGATTGCATGCGCTGCTGATGGCAGCCAACCCTAGCATGGACGACGCCACGATCCAGGCTGCGGCGCAAAAGGCCGGATTGGACTGGACCCGCCTGAAGCACGACATGGACGCGCCGGATGTGAAAACCCGCATCGATGCCAATCTCGCGCTTGGCCATCAGCTCGATATCCAGGGCACGCCGGCCTATATCATCGGTGGGCGCATGTTGCCGGGCGCGGTGGAACTGGCGGAATTGCAGGATGCTGTTGCGGCGGCCCGGCGAAAATAGTGCGGCGCGCGCAGACGAAGAACAATACGGCGTGAAAACAACGAAAAATCTCGCGCGCCGGCGAATTGCCGGGTGACGCCGGCGGCCCGGCCCGATACCCAGGCGGCATGCAGCGCGACCCTTCGCTCGATACCCTGCTCGGGCTGAACGGCCAGTCCTACCTCGTCGCCCCCGACGAAGGGATGGTCGTGCAGTTCGCCGCGCACCGCGTGCCGCCTTCGCCCGCCAACCCGCATGGCATCGATTACAGCCTGACGTTATCCGGCCCCGCCGGCGAGCGCCTGGTCGGATTCGAAAACACGCAGCAAATGCGCACCGGCGCGTTCGACCATATCCAGCGCCTGCGCACCGTCCGCGCCTACGCCTATCGCGACGCCGCCACGCTGGTGGAGGATTTCTGGGACGAAGTCGACGCCTGGCTGCGAACCCGGCTGGGAACTTCCCGACCGTGACCCACCTGCATCTCGGTGTGATGGACTATGAGGGTTTCAAAAGCCTCAGCGTCGCCATTGCCCGCGGCACCATCCCGCCCCGACCTGCAACCCTCTGGTTTCCCACCGCCGAAGCCCTCGCCGGCACGATCGCGCCGGCAACCCGAATTCTGCTTGCCCGCCTGCATCCAGGTATCGCCTGGCAGTCGCTAACGCTTGATCGGCATCCGCAGGAAGTTTGAGTTTGCGGGGGCTTCCGTCTCGCCGTGAGGGTCATCGGTATTTTTCGCCCCACCCCGGCAGCGCTCCGGGCTGCGGTAGTGCCTTTGCTTCGTAGACGCCGCGCGCGATCGCCCGGGCCATCACCAGGGTGGCGACATGGCCGATCTCGGTTAGCGCGCTCGGATCGGCCATCGCACGCCGGCCGGTGGCGGCGGCGAACACCACATCGCCGTCGGTTGGCGCATGCGCCGGCAGCAATGCCCGCGCAAGCCCGTCATTGGCCATGATCGCCAGCCGCTTCGCCTGCGCCTTGGTCAGCACCGCGTCGGTCGCCACCAGCCCGATCGTGGTGGCGGTGCCGGACGGCGGGGCGCCTTTCACCCGCAGGCGAAGATCGTCGGCCGCAACCGACGCTTTCATGCCGAGGCCACCAAACTCGCCGCCGATCTCGTACGGCGCGGCCCAGAAATGCGGGCCGTCGCCCACCATCGGGGAGCCGACCGCATTGACCGCGACAAGGGCGGCGACCACGTGGCCGCCGCTGGTGATCGCGCTGGCCGACCCCAGCCCACCTTTCAGCCCGGGAACCGTGGCGCCGGTGCCGGCGCCGACCGTGCCGAGGGCGAATTCGTCCGGGCCGGCGGCGCAAGCGGCGGCGTAGCCAAGATCGCGGTAGGGCGAAAATACCCCCCAATCCTTGTCCCCGCCGTTCAGCAGGTCGAACAGGATGGCCTGACTTACAATCGGGATGACGGCATCGCGCAGCCGCCAGCCACGGCCCTGCGCGCGCAGCCAGGCCTGCACCCCGCCGGCGGCATCGAGCCCGAAGGCGGA
>JAYTQP010000098.1:0-2220 GCA_043746675.1 Rhodospirillales bacterium
CAGGTAGATGCCGATCACCGTCAGCGCGCCGATTTGTAGTTCGAGATAGCGCGCCTGGGCGTCGTCCGCGGGCAGGCCGGGCAGCGTGCGATGCACCACGGCGAACGGTAGCCGGCACAGGGCAGCGACGCCGTTGTAGGATTTCTGGCCGACGACTTCGGCGGTGTAGCCGAGTTCGGCAAACACGGTGGCGGGGAAGGCTGCTTCCTCGCACTTGATTTCCTGGAGCAGCAGCAGATCGGGCTGCACCCGGGCCAGCCAGTCGCGCACGTGATCGGCGCGTTGGCGGATGGAATTCACATTCCAGGTGGCGATCTTCAAGCGTTAATCGACCGAAAAGCTGGTGCCGCAGCCGCAGGCGGAACTGGCGTTCGGGTTTTTCACCGCGAAATGGCTGCCCATCAGGCTGTCGGTGTAATCGAGTTCGCTGCCGGCCAGCAGGTCCATGCTGGCGGGATCGATCAGCACGCTGGCGGCGCCGGCGGCGATCAGCAGATCGTCCTCGGCGCGGTCGCGATCGAGTTCGAACTTGTATTGAAAGCCGCTGCAGCCGCCGGCCAGCACGGCGACCCGCAAGGAGTGCGCGCCACCTTCCGCGGCGACGATTTCCGCGATCCGGGCGGCGGCGCGATCGGTCAGGCGAAACGGGGGGGCGATGTCGTTGGGCATAGTGTAGATATAGGCGCTTCGGTGCGAAGATTGAAGGGCTGCCGGCGATCCTGTATTGCCGCCGTTACGATGACCCATGCAGCATGGGCCGTGCGCGCGGAAACCTCGCGCGGGCGGCTTTTTCCCGAACCCGAAGCCCCCACGCGCAGCCCCTGGCAGCGCGACCGGGACCGCATCATCCACAGTTCGGCGTTTCGCAAGCTGCAATATAAAACCCAGGTGTTCGTCAATCACGAGGGTGATTTCTATCGCACACGATTGACCCACAGCATCGAGGTGGCGCAGATCGCGCGGTCCATCGCCCGCGAGCTTGCGTTGGACGAGGATCTGACCGAGGCGCTGGCGCTGGCGCACGATCTTGGCCATCCGCCGTTCGGGCATGCCGGCGAGGATGCGCTGGCGATTGCGATGAAACCCTATGGCGGCTTCGACCACAACGCGCAGAGTTTGCGCGTGGTCACCCATCTGGAAGCCCGCTATGCCGAATTCGACGGGCTGAACCTGACCTGGGAAACGCTGGAGGGGCTGGCCAAGCATAACGGCCCGCTGCATCGGCCGTCGCCGTATTTTCTGGAATATGACGCGCGGCATCCGCTGGAACTGCACACCCATGCGCATGCCGAGGCGCAGGTGGCGGCGCTGGCGGACGATATCGCCTATCACAGCCATGATCTGGATGACGGGCTGCGCGCTGTATTGTTCGGGTTCGAGGATATTGCCCACCTGCCGATCGTGGGCGAGGCGCTGGCCAAGGCGCGCCTGGCCAGCCTGGACGTGCCGATCCCGCGGTTGCGCCATGAAATGAACCGCCGGGTGATCAACGCGCTGATCAATGACGTGGTGGCCGAAACGCGGCGGCGGATCGCGGCGCTGGCGCCGACGGATGCTGCCGCCATCCGCAACCATGCGGCCCCGGTGGTGGCGTTCAGCCCCGCCTTCGCCGAGGCCAATCGGGCGATCAAGGAATTTCTTTACGCCCATATGTATCGGCACTGGCGCCAGGCCCGCATGCACCACAAGGCCCGACGAACCACCGGCGAACTGTTCGCCATCCTGCACGCCAATCCGAATCTGCTGCCGGGCGATTGGGGCAAGCGGGCCGGCGAGGGAGCCGACAGCAAGCGCACCGCCGCCGTGGTGGCCGATTACATCGCCGGCATGACCGATCGTTATGCGATGGACGAACATATGCGACTGACCGACATTTCCGTTTCCGGCTGACAGGGTACCCAATCGATGACGCATAATATTTTCGCGGACATGCGAACCCGCGTGCTCGCCGCCTTGCACATTGTGGTGCCGGACCTGCCGGCGGATATCGCCGCCCGGGTCGACGTGACCCCGACGCGGGATGCTGTTCATGGCGACATGGCGACCAACGCCGCCTTGCTCGCCGCCAAGCCAGCCCGTCGCAAACCGCAGGAGATCGCCGCCGCGTTGGCTGAGCTGCTCGTGCAGGACAGCATGATTGCCGAGGCCACCCCGGCCGGCCCCGGTTTCGTCAATCTGCGCCTGCAGCAAAGCGCCTGGCTGGGTGAAGTGCCGATTATT
>JAYTQP010000099.1:0-1663 GCA_043746675.1 Rhodospirillales bacterium
GGCATCGTGCTTCCTCGATTTCGCCCACTGGCATATAGAGCCGGGACAACCCTAGCGCGGAACCCGGATTTTCCCCATGCCCGACCTGGCTGAAGCCGACCTGGCTGAACTTGATGCGATCAGTGAAGACCAGCTAGCGCAATGGCTGGAGGGGTTTGCGGGCGCGCGGGTGCTGGTGGTTGGCGATATCATGCTGGATCGTTACGTGGCCGGCGAGGTGCGGCGGATTTCGCCGGAAGCGCCGATTCCGGTATTGCGCGCGCTCGCCCGCCGCCGGGTGCTGGGCGGGGCCGGCAACGTGGCGCAGAACGTGGCCTCGCTGGGGGCGTTGGCGGCGTTGGTGGGCGTGGTCGGGACCGACCCGGCGGCCGGTGAAATTGCTGAAATGCTGGGCGAAACCAGCGCCATCGCTGGCTGGCTGGTGTCGATCGCGGATCGGCCGACGTCGGTCAAAACCCGCTTTATGTCAGGCAGCCACCAGTTGCTGCGGCTGGATGAGGAGCAGGCCGGGCCGATCGACGCCGATGCCGAGGACGGTGTGCTGGCGGCGATCGCCGAGGCGCTGCCCGACGTGGCGGTGGTGGTTTTGTCGGACTACGGCAAGGGCGTGCTGACCGACCGTGTCCTGCGCGAAACCATTGCCATGGCGCGCGCCGCCGGCAAGCCGGTGATCGCCGACCCCAAGCGCGCCGATTTTGCCGCCTACGCCGGGGTGGACCTGCTTACCCCGAACGCCCAGGAAGTAACCCAGGCGACCGGCATTGCCGCGCAGGACGATGCCAGCGCGGCCGCCGCCGGCCAGGCTGCCCGCGCCCAGGCAGGGGCGGCGGCCGTGCTGGTGACGCGCTCGGAAAAAGGCATGACCTTGGTGCGCGGCGATGCGCCGCCGCTGCATGTGCCGACCCATGCGCGGGCAGTCGCCGACGTGTCGGGCGCCGGCGATACGGTGGTGGCAGCCCTTGCGGTGGCGCTGGCCGCCGGTGCCAGCCTGGCCGAAGCGGCCGCGCTGGCCAACGTTGCCGCTGGCATCGCGGTGGGGAAGCTGGGCACCGCGACGGTGTTGCGGGCGGAGTTGGCCGACGCGCTGCACAGCCGCGCCGCGCATACGCTCGACCATAAGATTGTCGATCGCGATACCGCGGTCGCCCGCATTGCCGGCTGGCGCCGGGCCGGGCTGACGGTGGGGTTCACCAACGGCGTGTTCGATTTAATTCATCCCGGCCATGTCAGCGCGCTCGCCAAGGCGCGCGCCACCTGCGACCGGCTGGTGGTGGCGCTGAACAGCGACGCTTCGGTTCGGCGGCTGAAAGGCCCGAGCCGGCCAGTGCAGCCGGAAGCCGCCCGCGCGATCGTGATGGCGGCGATGGGGGCGGTCGATCTGGTGCTGCTGTTCGGCGAGGACACGCCGTTCGAGGTGATTTCCGCGCTGCTGCCGGATGTGCTGGTGAAGGGTGCCGATTACCGGCCGGAGGACGTTGTCGGCGCGGACGTGGTGCAGGCGCATGGCGGGCGGCTGGTGCTGATCCCGCTGGAAGCCGGGCACAGCACCACCGGCATGATCGCACGCTCGCAGGCGTGAGCCGCGCTTGTGGTATGATATTACCACACAGCAAAACCCTTGACGGAAACAGCGCCACCGATCATAGACCGCGCCTGCGCTGCA
>JAYTQP010000100.1:0-8588 GCA_043746675.1 Rhodospirillales bacterium
GGGGAGGCGGTGCGCTTCGTGTCGGACGTGCTGCTGTCGGCGCCGTCGATCCTGATCGGGCTGTTCGTCTATTCCGTGCTGGTGGCGCCCTTTGGCGGGTTTTCCGGTTGGGCCGGCGCGGTGGCGCTGGCGGTTATCGTGATCCCGATCGTGGTGCGTACCACCGAGGACATGCTGCGCCTGGTCCCGGTGGCGCTGCGCGAAGCTGCGGTGGCGCTCGGGGCGCCGAAATGGAAATCCATCGTCTTCATCTGCTACCGCGCCGCGCTGGACGGGATTGCCACCGGCGTGCTGCTGGCGATTGCCCGTATCGCCGGGGAAACCGCGCCGCTGCTGTTCACCTCGCTCGGCAATCTCAACTGGTCGGTCAGCCTCGGGCAGCCGATGGCCAGCCTGCCGGTGACGATCTACCAATATGCCGGCTCGGCCTTCGATGACTGGGTCAATCTGGCCTGGGCCGGGGCGCTGCTGATCACGCTGGGCGTGCTGGCGTTGAATATTCTTGCCCGCGTCGTGCTGCGGCCCCGGCATTAGATTTCCGAAGGGCCATGGATCCGAACCAGAAATGAGCACCATCATGACCGAAACGGACGCAAAGCCGATGCTTGGTGCTGTGGCGACCAAATCCACCGAAGCGTTGAACGATCCGCGGATCGCCATTCGCGATCTCGATTTCTACTACGGCCGCAACAAGGCGCTGAAGGCGATCAATCTGGCTTTTCCGACCGGGCAGGTTACCGGCATGATCGGTCCGTCCGGCTGTGGCAAATCGACGTTGCTGCGGGTGCTGAACCGGATGTACGACCTCTATCCCGGCCAGCGTGCCACTGGCGAAGCGATGATGGACGGCATCAACATCATCGACCCCGGCATCGATCTCAACCAATTGCGCAGCCGTATCGGAATGGTGTTCCAGAAGCCGACGCCGTTTCCGATGTCGATCCACGAAAACATCACCTTCGGCGTGAAGCTGCATGAAAAACTCAGCAAGGCGGCGATGGATGAGCGGGTGGAATGGTCGCTGACCCGGGCGGCGCTGTGGGGCGAAGTGAAGGACCGGCTGCATAGTTCCGCCATGGGCTTGTCGGGCGGCCAGCAGCAGCGGCTGTGCATTGCCCGCACCATCGCGGTGCGCCCGGAAGTGATCCTGTTCGACGAACCGACCTCCGCGCTCGACCCGATCAGCACCTTGAAGATCGAGGAGCTGATCGACGAATTGAAGCGCGAATTCACCATCGCGATTGTTACCCACAACATGCAGCAGGCCGCCCGCTGCGCCGATCAGGTGGCATTCTTCTATCTTGGCGAAATGGTGGAGGTCGCGCCGGCGGCGCAGATGTTTACCGCGCCGAAGGAAAAGCGCACCCAGGAATACATCACCGGCCGCTTCGGCTGAGGGGATCAGGCCTATGTCAGACCAAGCGAAGTCCGAACACATCGTCAAAAGCTACGAATCCGAATTGAACCGGCTGCGCCAGTTGATGACCGAAATGGGTGGCCTGGTGGAAAGCCAGGTCGAAATGGCCACCCAGGCGGTGCTGCAACGCGACGCCGGCGCCGCCGCGCAGGCGATGGAAACCGACCCCAAGGTCGATGCGATGGAGCGCGAGGCTGAACAGTTCGTTATCCGCATGCTGGCGCTGCGCCAGCCGATGGCGCAGGATCTGCGGCAGATCGTTTCGAGCCTGAAAATGACCGGTGATCTGGAGCGGATCGGCGACTACGCCGCCAACGTCGCCAAGCGCAGTCTGGTTCTGAGCCAGTTCAGCCTGAATTTCCCCTTCGGCGGTCTCGGCCAGATGGCGCGGTTGGTGCAGGAAAATCTGAAAACCATCATCGATGCGATTGGCGAAAACGATGCCGACAAGGCGTTGCAGGTATGGCGCAGCGACGCGGCGATCGATGACCTCTACAACACCATCTTTCGTGAACTGATCACCTACATGATGGAAGATCCACGCACGATCACACCTTGCACGCATCTGCTGTTCATCGCCAAGAACCTCGAACGCATCGGCGACCACGCCACCAATATCGCCGAAACCATCTACTACGCCGTCAAAGGCGAGCCGCTGACCGATGCTCGGCCGAAATCGGACAACTCCGCCTACGCCGTCGTCCGCCCACTGGGTGAATAATAGACAAGGAGTTTGTGATGTCGGATAGTTTTGCCGGGCAAGCCAAGCCGCTCATCATGGTGGTTGAAGACGATGCCGCCATCGCCACCATGCTGCGTTATAATCTGGAAAAAAGCGGTTTCCGGGTGGAGGAAGCGGTTGATGGCCAGGAGGCCATCGCCCGCATCGCCGAAACCAAGCCTGATCTGGTGCTGCTGGACTGGATGCTGCCGATGATGTCGGGCATCGAGGTTTGCCGGCAAATTCGCCGCCGTCCGGAAACCCGTGAATTGCCGGTCATCATGGTTACCGCTCGCGCCGAGGATCAAGATTCCGTGCGTGGCCTAAACACCGGCGCGGACGACTACATCACCAAGCCGTTCAGTGTGGATGCCTTGCTGGCCAGAGTACGGGCGCTGCTGCGGCGTTCCAACACCGTGGTTGCCAAGGGGCAGCTCGCTTTCCACGACATCGCGATGGACCTCACCTCGCATCGGGTGAGCCGCAATGGCCGGGCACTGCATCTCGGTCCGACCGAATACCGGCTGATGGAATTTTTTCTACAGCATCCGCGCCGCGTGTTCACCCGCGAGGAACTGCTGGACGCTGTGTGGGGCAAGGATATCCATGTCGAGCCGCGCACGGTGGACGTGCATATCCGCCGCCTGCGCCGCGCGATCAACGCGGACGGCGAACTCGACCTTGTCCGCACCGTCCGCGCCGCCGGCTACGCGCTGGATACTGAGCTGGCGTAACCTGGGTTCCAGGTCGTCATTTGCAGACTGAGTTCGCAATGATAAAATCGGCGATGGCGACGATATCATCGATATCGAACGCCAGCCGATCGAGGTTTGCAATCGCGTGATCAGACGCGACGGCGATGATTGCCGGGTCGTCCGGCCATAGGTACGGCTTGCCGACGGAGGCCCGCGTTACCTCGATCTTGGGATGCGGGTGAAGCTTGAAGCCTTCGATCACCACCAGATCGACCGGCGCCAGACGTGCCAGCAGGGCCGGCAATTCCGGCTCCGGCGCGCCGCGATGTTCGGCCAGCAACGCAAACCGTGCGGCGGACGCCACCAGCACCTCGGTTGCGCCGGCCTGGCGATGCAGCCAGCTATCCTTGCCCGGTGTATCCACGTCGAAGGCGTGGTGGGCGTGCTTGATGGTGGAAACCAGCAGGCCGCGCCGGATCAGTTCGGGCAGCAGTTTGGCAAGCAAGGTTGTCTTGCCCGAACCACTCCAGCCGGCCAGCCCGATAATGCGCATGCGCCCAGCATCGGTGACTTCGCAGCCATGGTCAAAACCACCCCGGTCAAACCGCCTATGGTCAAATCAGAGGCCGGATGCTTTGCTGTGCTGAACTTCCAGGGATATCAGATTATGGCGATCGACTATGCCCCGCTGCGTGCCGACCCGAGCCTGCCGCCGCTGCTGGTGAACCTTTATTCGGATACCCAAACCAAGCCGACCGCCGGCATGAAAGCGGCGATGATGGAAGCCGAAGTGGGGGACGAGCAATTCGGCCTCGATCCCACCACCAATGCGCTGGCGGCGCGCATGGCGGCGATGATGGGCAAGGAAGCGGCGGTGTTCCTGCCCAGCGGCACGATGTGCAACCAGATCGCGATCCTGACCCATTGCCGGCCCGGCGATGAAATTCTGGCGCACGAAACCGCGCATATCCTGACCAGCGAAGGCGGCGGTGCGGCGGCGCTGACCGGCGCCCAGATCACTGGCCTGCACGGCGCCAAGGGCCTGTTCGATGCGGATACGGTGCGCGCGGCGCTGCGCTCCAAATCCCGCTATGCGCCGCCGCAAACTCTGTTGGAGGTCGAACAGACCGCCAATTCCGGCGGCGGCGTGGTCTGGCCGCTGGCGCAGCTTAATGCGGTGGCCGAAGTTGCCCACGAAGCCGGCATGGCAACCCATATCGACGGCGCCCGGTTGATGAATGCGGTGGTGGCGTCCGGCGTGCCGGTGAAGGAGATGGTCGCCAGCTACGACAGCCTGTGGTTGGATTTCACCAAGGGGCTGGGCACGCCGATCGGCGCGGTGCTGTGCGGGAGTGAGGCGTTTATCGGCGCGGCCTGGCGTTGGAAGCAGCGGCTCGGCGGCGCGATGCGGCAATCCGGGATTGTCGCGGCGGCCTGCAACTATGCGCTCGACCACCACATCGATCGGCTGGCGGACGACCATGCCAACGCCAAGGCGCTGGTGCGCGGCCTTGCCCAGCTCGACGGCATCGTGCCGGAGCCGGCGGAAACCAATCTGGTGTTTTTCGATGTCGTCGCCACCGGCATGACCGCTGGCGAGCTGGCGACCAAGGCCCGCGCCAAGGGGCTGGCGCTGTCCACCACCGGAAAATTCCGGGTGCGCGCCTGCACCCATCTGGATGTCGACGCTGCCGGGATCGAAACCGCGGTGGCGATTTTGCGGAACGTGCTCGCGGCACGCTGACACCCAAATATTTAGGCGGATAAGCCGAGGCGGGACAAGGCACGCGGTCTGAGCTAGAAATTCCTTCATCGCCAGAGGAGACCTGATCATGCGCTTCGTTGTTCTTGCCGTCGGCCTGACTTTTGCCACCGCGACGTTGGCCCAAACCACCACCGCACCCACGGCTTCGCCCGCCACACCGGCCGCGGTTACGGCGGCGCCGGTTGCCGGCGCTCCGGCCGCCGATGCCACCACTGCCGCGCCAGCAACCGCCACCCCGGCCAAGCCGGCCGTCAAGCGAGCGGTTGCCAAGCCGAAGCGGCCGAGGATGACCGTCGATCAGCACTTCGTGGCCGCCAACAGCAGCCACGACGGCAAGCTGACCAAAAGCCAAGCGACCAAAGGGAAGTGGCGTATCGTTTCGCGCAATTTCACCGCGATCGACAAGGGCAAGAAGGGCTACGTCACCCTGGAAGACATCAAGGCTTACAACGCCGCCCACAAGCCGATGAAACACACAACGGCCAAGCCGGCATCCGCGACCACGCCGGCCCCGACCACGACCAAGCCCTGACCGTTTCGGACACTCAGGCTTCCGGCGCCGCCCGGTAGCGGCGCAGGAAGGTTTCCACCGCCTCGCCCACCGTCGCTGCGATCTCTTCGGCGTCGTCACGCTCGCCGGGTAGGCCGAGGGTCGCTCGCATAAAACGCAGCGGCCGCAGCATGGCGCCGAATTGCTCGGCGGCGACCGCCGGGTTGTCGATCGCCAGATGGCCGGCCGCGACCTGCACCTGCAGCCACTGCATGAAGCGTGCGCGAAACGCTTCCGGCCCGGCGGCCATGAAAGCCTCTCCAAGCTCCGGGAAGCGGACGCTTTCCGCCATCACCACCCGATAGATTTCCATCGTCGCCGGCAGCAGCAGGAAGGTCAGCAGCCGCACGCCGATTTGCCGCAAGGCGGCAGCAATGTCGGTCACGATGAGCGGAAAATTGCTTTCGTCCATCGTGTTCAGCCGGCAGGCGTCGCTCACGATGGTGGCGAATAGCCGGTTCTTGGACGGGAAATGGGCATACAAGGTCGCCTTGGACACCTGCGCCAGTTTGGCCATCGCATCCATGCTGACATGCCCGTAACCCTGAGCAAGGAACAAGGCTCGGGCCGCTTCCAGAATCTGCTGGCGTTTGCGGGAAAGCGGGAGGGGGGCCGGCAGATCGTCCATATGCTTAGCAAATAACTAAACTGAACGGTTCAGTCTAGTCTTGACGCACGGCTTTTCCGGCCTCATTTTCGCTTCATCATCAAACCGGCATTGCCGGGGGGGACCCTGCCGATGAACGCCGTTTCCGATACCTCAGCAATCCAGCCGACCGCGATCAGCCCGGATGTGCCACCGCGCGGGCGCGGCCGCGGCCGGATCATTCGGCTCGGCGTTGTGCTGGTCGCCCTGATCGTTGCCGGCGTGATCGGCAATGACTGGTGGGTCGAGGGGCGCTGGATCGAAAGCACCGACAATTCGTATGTGCAGGGCGATATCGTGACCCTCAGCCCGCGGATCGACGGCGACATCGTGGCAATCGCGGTGCGCGATAACCAGCGTGTGGCCGCCGGTGCGCCGCTGATCGCGCTGGATCCGGCGGACTGGCAGGCCCGGCTCGATCAGGCCAGGGGCGCGGTCGCCGAAGCCGAGGCGGCGATTGTGACCGCTGGCCGGCAGGCAGACGCCAGCCGCTCTCAGGTCGCCCTGGCCGACGCGAATATCGACCAGGCCCGTGCTGAGCAAGTTCGCGCCAGCGCGGACGCCGGGCGCTCCAGCGCGCTGGTCGGCGCGGGCTGGACCAGCCGGCAGGCCGATGATCTGGCCACCGCGACTGCCCGCAAGGCGCAGGCTGCCCTGGTTGCCGCGCAGGCACAGCGCGACACGGTGGTACAGGGCCTCGCCGTGGCCGAAGCCCTGGCTGCCCAGGCCGAGGCGCACATGGTCACGGCTCGCGCGGCGGTTACTCTGGCAGCGAACAATCTTCGCTATACCGTCATGCGGGCGCCGTTCGATGGCGTGATCGGCAATCGTGCCGCCCAGCTTGGCATGCATGTGGTGCCGGGCCAGCAACTGCTTGCACTTGCACCGCTGCCGGACAAACTATTCGTTGTCGCCAACTTCAAGGAAACCCAACTGCGCCACATCCGGCCCGGCCAGAAAGTGCGGCTGATTCCGGATATCGACAGCGCAGACACGCTCGACGGCCGGGTTGACAGCGTGGCGCCGGCCACCGGCGCGCTGTTTTCCCTGCTGCCGCCGGAAAACGCCACCGGCAACTTTACCAAAGTGGTGCAACGCATTCCGGTGAAGCTCACGATCGACCCGGCGCAGGCCGCCAAAGCGACGTGGCTGCGGGCAGGCCTTTCGGTGACCGCCGAGGTTGATACGCGCGGCCCGGATCAGGTCCGCAAAGGCTGGTTTGGCGCGCTGCTTACCACCCTGCATCTGGACTGATCCGATGCCGATGCCCGACCCCAACAAGACCAGTTTGCGCGAATGGATCGCGTTTCTGTGCATGGTGTTGGGGATGTTCATGTCCATTCTGGACATCCAGATCGTGTCGTCCTCGATTTCGGAAATCCAGGCCGGCCTGTCCGCCAGCCCCGATGAGGTCGCCTGGGTGCAGACCAGCTATCTGATCGCCGAAATCGTCATGATCCCGCTGTCCGGCTGGCTGTCGCGCCTGCTGTCCACCCGCGTCCTGTTCGTCGCCAGCGCCATCGGATTTACCATCTTCTCCATGCTGTGCGCTTCGGCGACTTCGCTGAACGCGATGATTTTCTATCGTGCGCTGCAAGGGTTCCTGGGCGGCGCGATGATCCCGACGGTGTTCGCCACCGCCTGGATGATGTTTCCCGGCGCCCGCAGCGCCAAGGTTTCTGTTTTCATCGGGCTGATCGCCACCATGGCGCCGACTTTTGGCCCGACCCTGGGCGGCTGGCTGACCGACACGTTTTCCTGGCACATGCTGTTTCTGATCAACGTGCCGTTCGGGATTCTGGTGGCGACTTCGGTGTGGTTTCTGCTCGATATCGACCGACCTGATTATACCCTGTTGAAAAAATTTGATTACGTCGGGTTGGTATTAATGGCCTGCTTCCTCGGCGCGCTGGAATTTGTGCTGGAAGACGGCAACAAGAACCAGTGGTTCGAGGATAACACCATCGCGGCGTTTGCCGTGCTGTCGGCGGTCGCCGGCGTGGCGTTCATCTGGCGCATGCTGACGACGCATGACCCGCTGGTTGATCTGCGCACCTTCAAGAACGGCAATTTCACCGCCGGCTGCATGTTCAGCCTGGTAATGGGCACCGGGCTTTACGGCGGCACCTATCTGGTGCCGGTCTTCCTCGGCCGGGTGCGCGGCTATGACAGTTTGCAGATCGGCGAGGCGATGTTCGTCACCGGCATGTTCCAGTTCATTTCCGCCCCGATCGTCGCCAACCTGATCCGGGTGATGGATCTCCGCCGGATGCTGGCGCTGGGCATCGCCATGTTCGGCACCGCGGTCTGGTGGCTCGGGCATTTGTCCAGCCAGGTCGGGTTCTGGGACATTGCCGGCCCGCAGGCGCTGCGTGGCTTTGCGCTGATGTTCATCATGCTGCCGACCAACCAGTTGGCGCTCGGCACCATGCCGCCGGCGCAGGTGAAAAATGCGTCCGGCATTTATAATCTGATGCGCAATCTTGGCGGCGCGCTTGGGCTGGCGGTGATCAATACCGCCACCACCATTCGCACCGATGTGCACGCGCTGCATCTGAAGGAGGGGCTTACCTGGGCGCATGCCTCCAGTATGAAGGGGCTTTCCACCATCACCCACGGCCTGACTGCGGCCAAGGAAAACGCCGCCCCGCTGGCCGCTTTGCGTAAGCTGGCGCTGATGGTGCAGCGCGAGGCGATGACCTTGGCCTATAACGATGTGCTGATCCTGATGGCGCTGCTGTTTTTCCTGGCGCTGCCGTTCACGTTGCTGCTGGCCAAGCCCAAGCCGATGGGG
>JAYTQP010000101.1:0-8670 GCA_043746675.1 Rhodospirillales bacterium
CGCACCGCCGAACGCGCCCTGCGCGCGGTGCTGGCCGAGCGGTTTCCCGACCACGGCATTCTCGGCGAGGAATTCGGGCTGGAAAACCCAACTGCCGGCTTGCGCTGGGTGCTGGACCCGATCGACGGCACCCGCGCCTTCATCACCGGCCGCCCGACCTTCGGCACCCTGATCGCGCTGCTCGATGGCGACACCCCGATCCTGGGGGTCATCGACCAGTGCATTTCCGGCGAGCGCTGGCTCGGCGTCGCCGGGCGCGAAACGGTTTTCACCGGACCAGCTGCAAACCCGATCGCCAGTCCGATCGGGGGGCGCCGCTGCGCCCGCCTGGCGGACGCCGAATTATCCTGCACCAGCCCCGATATGTTCGAACCCGCCGATCTGCCCGCCTGGGGCCGCCTGCGCGCCGCCGTAAAGCGCACCAGTTGGGGCGGCGATTGCTACGCGCACGGGCTGGTGGCGATCGGCCAGATCGACATCGTCGCCGAGGCCACGATGAAAGTCTGGGACTGGGCCGCCCTGGTGCCGGTGGTCGAAGGCGCCGGCGGCCGGGTTACCGATTGGCAGGGCCACAAGCTGGACGCGAACGGCAACGGTCAGGTTATTTCCGTCGGCGACGCCAGTTTGCTGGCCGAAGCGGTGGCGTTGCTGAACGCCGTCACCTCGGCTGCCGACTGACCCGGCGCCACACGACCACGCTCGCCCAGCCGGCGGCCAGCAGGGTTGCCAGCAGCGCGATCAGATTGAGGATGGTTATCGCCCGCATATAGAACGGCATCACGAACGGATATGGCTTCCAGGCCACGAAGGCCTGCGCTGCGATACGTTCGCTGGCCTCGAAATTCGCCCCCGGCAGGCAATGGTTTTCGCGCGGGAACAGATAGCAGGCCGGATTTTTCAGGTTCAGCAGCCCGTCTTTTTCCGCCATCACCGCAGTCGGGGTCAAATTGCCGATCGACAGGTTCTCGTTTCGATAACCGAAGATCGGCCAGTAGCATTGCCGGTGCGAGTAGCCGACGGTGACGGCGTTGTTGACATTCGGGCTGGCGCGACGCATCGCCCGACTTGCCTCCCCGGAGACCGCGATGGCGGTGATCGGCGGCGGCCGGCCGGCCTGCCGCGCGGCACGCCAAGCCTGATTGACCACCGCCGGCGGATACAAGGATTGGCTGGCATACATCGTCGGGTCCTTGCCGGCGACCAGCACCAGGGCAGTGATCGCCGCCAGCCCGGCCAGCGCGCCGCGTTCATGCCCGCCCATCCGGCGCGGCATCCGGCGTGGCAGCCGGATCGCGTCGATCGCGAGTGCGCCGAGCAGCACCGCCGGCAGGATATAGACGGCATTCCAGCGCAACAAATTGCTGCTGCTACGGAAATACGGCAGCATTTTCAGCACCGCGTTCCAGTGCGGTTCGTACCAGTTGAGCAGCAGCGGTAGCGCCAGCAACGCCACCAATCCGGCTTGCCGCAGACCCCAGGCTCGCCGCCATTGCCGCGCCCGCTGGATGCCAACCGCGGCCGCCAGCAGCAACGGCACGATGGTGACGCCGATTTCGAACTCGTACTGGTCCTGCACCCAGCTCAGGTTGCGCAAATGCGCCTGCGCGTTCTCCGGCACCGCCAGGAACAGCGCTCGAAGCACCAACAGCGCCTCGTCGGCCAGGTTTGGGAAGCCCGGCAGCGAATAATCCGTACGGGGAAATACCCCGATCAGCGCGATCAGCGCGGCCATCTTGCCGGCCGCCAGCAGCGCCGCCAGGGCGATCGCGGCGGCGAACGCCGACACCGAAAATCCGCTCCTGCCGCAGGCGATCGATTGCATCAGCGCAATCATCGGAATGCCCAGCAGCACCGCCGGCACCACGTGGACCATGCCGGCCTGCAACATAACCGCCAGCAGCAGCCCGGCCGCACAAACCCGCAGCACCGTCGCCGCCCAGCCCATCGCCCGCATGCCCGGGCTGGGCAGCAGCGCCACCGCCAGCAGCGGCGTCAGCATGAACGGGTGGAAGCTGATGTGCCCGATCAGCATGCGGACGGTGTAGAAGCTGTTGAACATGAACAGCACGCCGCCAACCGCCGCCGCCGCCGCCGAGCGCTGGAAGTTCACCCGGACCAGCGCGTAAGCGCCCAGCCAACCCGCCAGCGCGAAGGCGAGGAAGGTCAGCCGCACCGCAGTAAGCGGCGGTACCACGAAGGCAAGAAACTGTGGCAGGGAAAACCACATCACTGCGGCATCGGCATAGAACGCCACCCCGCCGCACTGCGCCGGCGAAAACCAGGGCAGTGCGAACGGGCCGTTTTCCATAAACCAGTAATAGCCAGCCAGCAGGTTCGGCACGGTGAAGGCGTAATCAACCCCCAAGGTGCCGGTGGCGGTCGGCATATAGGGCAAATAGAGCCAGCCGAAGACCGCCAGCAGCGCCATGCCGGCGGCCAGCACCAGCACCGCCTCCCGCCAGTCCAGCCGGCGCGAAAGCTGCGGCTCTTGCCGTGGCGGTGACGCTATCTGCATGACTACCTGTCTGTTTTCGTGAACATTATACGGCAATCCAGCCGCCGCGATACCGCTGCCGCAGAAGAGTGCCGGTGCCCAGTGGTGGGACAGCACCGACCGCGCTAATACTGGCAGCAATGCATTCGGGAGAGTGGTGTTTGCGCACGTTGTTGGTTTTGGCCCTGCTGACATGCTTCACCGACATTGCAGCCGCGCAAACCCCGGTGCATGGCCTGTCGCTGCTCGGCACGCCGGAACTGCCGCCCGATTTCAAGAACTTCCCCTACGTGAACCCGAACGCCCCGAAAGGCGGCGAGGTGGTGCTCGCCGCCGTCGGCAACTTCGACAGCTTCAACCCCTTCATCGTGCGCGGCAGCCCGGCGGCCGGCATGCGCGAGGTGTTCGACACGCTGATGCGCCCGAATGACGACGAAGCCGAGGGCTATTATGGCCACATCGCCGAAAGCATCATTGTCTGGCCGGACCATCGCGGCGTAACCTTTACCCTGCGCCCACAGGCGAAATTCCAGGATGGCACCCCGATCACCGCCGACGATGTCGCCTGGACCTTCAACATGCTGCGCGCCAAAGGCCGGCCGCGCTACCGGCAATATTATGGCGACATCACCGACGTGGTGGTGGAAACCCCGCAGAAGGTCAGCTTCAAGTTCAAATCCGCCACCAACCGCGAATTGCCGCTCATCCTCGGGCAGCTTCCGGTGCTGCCGCGGGCCTGGTGGAAGAACCGCGATTTCAGCAAACCGCTGACCGAGCCGCCGCTCGGCTCCGGCCCCTATCGGGTCGATCATTTCGAACTCGGGCGCACCATGTCGCTGGCGCGGGTGACGAATTATTGGGCCGCCGACCTGCCAACCGGAAAAGGGTTGGCGAATTTCGATATCCGCCGCACCGAATATTTTCGCGATGCCACTGTGGCGCTGCAAGCCTTCAAGGCCGGCCAGATCGATTTCCGTCAGGAAAACAGTTCCAAGGATTGGGCCACCGCCTATGATTTCCCCGCCGTGCAGCGCGGCCTGGTAAAAAAAGAGGCGCTGCCGCATCACCTGCCGACCGGCATGCAGGGGTTTTTCATCAACACCCGCCGGCCGCTGTTCCAGGACCCGCGGGTGCGCCAGGCGCTGGCATGGGTGTTCGATTTCGAGTGGGAAAACGCCAACCTGTTCTATGGCGCCTACACCCGCACCACGAGCTACTTTTCCAACAGCACGCTTGCCGCGCGCGGCCTGCCGTCGCCGGCCGAACAGGCGCTGCTGGCGCCGTTCCGCAGCCAGTTGCCGGCCGGGCTGTTCACCGAGGAATTCAAGCTGCCGGTAACCGACGGTTCCGGCAACAACCGCGCCAGCCTGCTGCAAGCACTCGCTCTGTTCAAGGCGGCGGGGTGGGAAATCAAGGACCGCAAGCTCGTCGATGCGCACGGCAAGCAGATGGCGTTCGAAATTCTGCTCGGGCTGCCGGCGATGGAACGGGCGGCCTTGCCGTACGTGCAATGGCTTGCGCGCCTGGGCATCGACGCTCACGTCCGCACGGTCGATCCAGCGCAATATCAGCAGCTTACCGACAGCTATGATTTTGATATGGTCGATGGGCTGACCCCGGAATCCGACAGCCCCGGCAACGAACAGGTCGGTTTCTGGGGCTGTGCCGCCGGCCGCCAGCCGGGCGGCGACAATCTGGCCGGGGTGTGCAATCCGGCGGTCGAGGCGATGGTCGCGCACATCCTCACCGCACCCGATCGTGCCGCCCTGGTCACCGCCACCCGCGCGCTGGATCGGGTGCTGCTGTGGAACTGGTATGTGGTGCCGCAATGGCATCTGCAATCGACCTGGGTGGCCTACTGGGACCGCTTCGCGCATCCCGCCAAGCCGGTCCGCACCGGTCTGGCGTTCGATAGCTGGTGGCTCGACGCCGCGCATGCGGCCGCCACCGATGCCGCCCGAATGTCCGGCAACTAGCTGAAATGGGCCGCTGATCCGCATGGCAGCCTACTTGCTCCGGCGGCTGCTGCTGGTGATCCCGACCCTGTTCGGGATCATCGCGATCAATTTCGTGGTCGTGCAGTTCGCCCCCGGCGGCCCGGTCGAACAGATGATGGCCGAACTGCGCGGCCGCGGCGGCAGCGCCACCGGCCGCATGACCGCGGGCAGCGCCGGGGAAGTTTTCGCAGCCTCCGCCGACGGCGTCTATCGCGGCTCACGCGGCCTGGATCCGGCGATCGTTGCCGATATCAAACGCATGTTCGGCTTCGACAAGCCCGCCCATGTCCGCTTCTTCAATATGGTGCGCGGCTATCTGCGTTTCGATTTCGGTCGCAGCTTCTTTCGCGATGCCAGCGTGCTGCAACTGATCGGGCAGAAACTGCCGGTCTCGCTCTCGCTCGGGATCTGGTCGACCCTGCTGGTCTATCTGGTGTCGATCCCGCTGGGCATCGCCAAGGCGGTGCGCGACGGCAGCCGGTTCGACGTGGCGACCAGCGTGATGGTGTTGATCGGCTACGCGGTACCCGGCTTCCTGTTCGCCATCCTGCTGGTGGTATTGTTCGCCGGCGGCAGTTTCGTGCAATGGTTTCCACTGCGCGGCCTGTCCAGCATCGCCGCCGAGGGCCTGCCCTGGCCCGACCGGGTGGTGGATTACCTCTGGCATATCGTGCTGCCCACCACCGCCTTGGTCGTTGGCGGCTTCGCCAGCCTGACCATGCTGACCAAGAATTCGTTCCTGGAAGAAATCCGCAAGCAATATGTGGTGACCGCACGCGCCAAAGGCGCCAGCGAAAGCCGCATCCTCTATCGCCACGTGTTCCGCAACGCGATGCTGCTGGTGATCGCCGGCTTCCCGGCCGCCTTCCTGTCGATGCTGTTTTCCTCAGCGCTGCTGGTGGAAATCGTCTTTTCGCTCGATGGGCTGGGCCTGCTCGGCTTTGAGTCTGCCATCCAGCGCGACTATCCGGTGATGTTCGGCACGCTATATATCTTCACCCTGCTCGGCCTGCTGATGCAGATCGTGGGCGACGTTCTCTATACCATCGTCGATCCGCGCATTGATTTCGACGCACGATGACCCTGCCGCCGATCGCCCATCGCCGGATTGCGGCGTTTTGTGCGCACCGGCGCGGATTCTGGTCGCTCTGGCTGTTTCTGCTGCTGTTCGTGGCCAGCCTGTTCGCGGAGTTCCTCTGCAACGACCGCCCGCTGCTGGTCCGCTATGCCGGGCATTGGTATGTGCCGGTACTGGTGGATTACGCCGAAACCGATTTCGATGCCACCATGATGCCGACCGCTGCCGATTTTTCCGATCCGGAATTGGCCAAGGTGATCGCCGCACACGGCTGGATGCTCTGGCCGCCGGTGCGCTACAGCTACAACACGGTGGTCAAAAACCTGCCAACCCCGGCGCCGGCGCCGCCGAGTGCGACCAACCTGCTCGGAACCGACGACCTTGCGCGCGACGTGCTGGCCCGCGTGGTCTACGGCTTTCGCCTCTCCGTGCTGTTCGGCTTCACCCTGACCGCGATTTCCTCGGTGATCGGCATCGCCGCCGGCGCCATCCAGGGCTATCGCGGCGGCCTCACCGATCTGCTGTTCCAGCGCTTCATCGAAATCTGGTCCGGCATGCCGCAGCTTTATCTGCTCATCATCCTCGGCAGCATCATCACACCATCGTTCACCGTGCTGCTGCTGTTCCTGCTGCTGTTCAGTTGGATGAACCTCACCGGCGTGGTGCGGGCGGAGTTTCTGCGCGGCCGCAATCTGGAATATGTCCGCGCCGCCAAGGCGCTCGGCGTGTCCGACCTCGCGGTGATGTGGCGGCATATCCTGCCGAACGCCATGATCGCCACCTTGACCTACCTGCCGTTCGTGCTGTCCGGCTCGGTGGCGGTGCTGTCCACCTTGGATTTCCTCGGCTTCGGGCTGCCGCCCGGCGCGCCCTCGCTCGGCGAATTGATCGCCCAGGGCAAGAATAATCTGCAGGCGCCCTGGCTCGGGGTGACCGCTTTCGTGGTGCTCGGCGGGGTGCTGACCCTGCTGATCTTCATCGGCGAGGCGGTGCGCGACGCCTTCGATCCGCGCAAGGCGCCGAAATGACGCGCGTTGTCGCGGTCGCAGACCTCAACATCGCGTTCGGCAGCCGCCGCGTGGTCGAAAATGCTTCATTTCACCTCAATTCCGGCGAAACCCTGGCGCTGGTCGGCGAAAGCGGCTCGGGCAAATCGCTCACCGCGCTGTCGCTGCTGCAATTGCTGCCGCCTGGCGCGGTGGCAAGCGGATCGGTGACGGTGGCCGGCTGCGACACCATGAAGGCCGACGAAATCAGCCTACGCCGCCTGCGCGGCGGCGTCGCCGGGATGGTGTTCCAGGAACCGATGACCAGCCTCAATCCGCTGGCCCGGATCGGCGCGCAGGTGGCAGAGGCGATGCAACTCCACCAGGACATCGGCCCGGCCGACCTGCGCCGCCGCACCACCGAACTGCTGGCCGAGGTCGGATTCGCCGATGCGGCAACCCGGCTGGATGCCTTTCCACACCAGTTATCCGGCGGCCAGCGCCAGCGGGTGATGATCGCGATGGCGCTGGCCAACGATCCGGCCCTGCTGATCGCCGATGAGCCGACCACGGCGCTCGATGTCACTATCCAGGCGCAGATCCTGGCCCTGCTCGCCGCCGAAAAAGCCGCCCGCGGCCTGGCGCTGCTGCTGATCAGCCACGATCTGCGGGTGGTGCGGCGCTATGCCGATCGGGTTTGCGTGATGCAGGCCGGCCGGATTGTCGAACATGGCCGGACCGACGAAATATTCGCGTGCCCGCAGCATCCCTACACCCGCCTGCTGCTCGATTCCGAACCGCACGGCACCCCGCTGGCGGTGGCGGCAGACGCCAAAACGGTCATCGAGGCGGCGCATATCAGCGTCAGCTACCCGATCCGGCGCGGCCTGCTGCGCCGCCAGATTGCCGAACTGCGCGCGGTGGACGATGTTTCGCTCACCGTGCGGGCCGGCGAAACCGTCGGGCTGGTGGGCGAAAGCGGCTCCGGCAAGTCCACCATGGGCTACGCCATGCTGCGCCTGCAACCGGCCGCCGGCGTGGTCTCGGTCGATGGCCAGGACCTCGGCAGGCTCAGCAAGCGGGCGTTGCGGGCCTTGCGCGCCGACATCCAGATCGTGTTTCAGGACCCCTTCGGCAGCCTGTCGCCGCGGCTGTCGGTGGGCGACATCATCGCCGAGGGGCTGGCGGTGCATGCCCCGAGGCTGCGCCGGGCGCAGCGCGAGGCCAAGGTTGCCGAGGCGCTGGCCGAAGTTGGCCTGCCGGCCGACCTGATGGCGCGCTACCCGCATGAATTCAGCGGCGGCCAGCGCCAGCGCATCGCCATCGCCCGCGCGATGGTGCTCAAACCGCGCTTCGTCGTGCTGGACGAGCCGACCAGCGCGCTCGACCGCTCGGTGCAGGCGCAGATCATCGCTTTGCTGCGCAAGCTGCAACTGGATCACGGGCTCGGCTATCTGTTCATCAGCCACGACCTCGCGGTGGTCCGCGCGCTGGCGCACCGGGTTATCGTTCTGCGCCATGGCAGGGTGGTCGAACAGGGACCGGCGGCCGATATCTTTGCCAATCCGCAACAAAACTACACCAAGGCGCTGATGGCCGCGGCGTTCGGCTTGCAGCCGGCGGAGATTCCGGAAACCGGGGCTGACGAATAGAATCCGCTACTCGGCGCGGCCGGCGGCGCGGCGCAGCCGTGGCTTGGGCTGGGGCGTGGTGGCGTCGAGAATGCCGTGCAGGGCCGCAATGATTTCCGGCGACAGCCGCTTGATGCTGTGCGCCAGCCGGTTGGCGAGCGCGGTCTGCTCCGGGGTCAGTCCGGCCGTATCAACCACCACGCGCGGGTGCGACAGCCGCGCCAGACCGGCAAGCTCCTCCGCCTGGTTCCAGATCAGGCCGAGAATGTCGCAAACCTGGTGCACCAGCCCGATGCTCGGCGCGCCACGGCGGCCATGTTCGAGCGCGGACAAATAGGCCGCTGAAACCTGCAAATGGGCGGCGAGTTCCTTCAGTTGCATGCCGCGTTCGGCCCGCAGCGCGCGCATGCGGGCGCCGAACGGGGTCATTTCGGGCGCCGCAGCATGATCCGCACGGCGCCAATGTTGCTGGCGTGCGGATGGC
>JAYTQP010000102.1:0-10310 GCA_043746675.1 Rhodospirillales bacterium
CCAAGCGAGCCGGCGAGGCCGGTGATCATCGCGCTGACCGCGAAGGTGAAGGTTTTCTGCATGGCGATGTCGATGCCCATCGCCTCGGCGGCCAGCGGCTGGTCGCGGATCGCGATCATCGCCCGGCCGATGCGGCCGCGCACCAGATTGGCGGTTAGCACGAAACAGACGATGCCAACGGCAAGGGTGAACAGATAAACCCACTGGTCGGACGTCAGCGCGATCCCGAACGGGGCATCCGGCTTGTCGATCACAATGCCCTGCACGCCGCCGGTATAGCCCTCGAAGGCTCTGTATTTCAGCAACTGCGGCACCGAAACCGACAGCGCGAAGGTTGTCAGCGCCAGATACAGCCCGCCCAGTCGCAGCGCCGGCAAGCCGATCAGGAAGCCAAAAACCGCACAAATCACCGCAGCCACCGGCAGCGTGGCGTAGTACGGCACGTTGAACTTGTCCATCAGGATGGCGGTGGTGTAGGCGCCGACGGCATAGAAGGCGCCATGTCCGAGTGAGACCTGACCGTTATAGCCGGTCACCAGGTTAAGCCCGAGAATGGCGACCGCGTAGGTCACCACCAGGGTTAGCTGGAATAATTGGTAGCCACTGGCGAACAGGCATGGCACCAGGGCCAGCGCGATGCAGGTGATGACGACGCCGAGACGGGACATGTGGTTTCCTCTCGCCTAGACGCGGCTTGCCAGGACCTTGCCGAACAATCCGGCAGGCCTGAGGGTCAGCACGGCGACGATGATCACCAGCGCCATGGTCAGTTTCAGCTCGGTCCCGACAACGTAGGCGCCGCCAAGATTTTCGATGATGCCGACAAGAAAGCCGCCAACCACCGCGCCGAGCGGGTTGGTGATGCCGCCGAGCAGCGCGCCGGCGAAGGCGTAAAGCAGCACGCCGGCCATCATGTTCGGATCGAGGAAGACGAGCGGCGCCACCATCATGCCGGCGATCGCGCCGATGCCGGACGCCAACCCCCAGCCGAGCGCCAGCATGTTGTCCACTGAAACGCCGACCAGCCGGCTCGATGTCGGGTTATAGGCCGCCGCGCGCATCGCCAGACCAAGTCGCGTGAAGCGGAAAAATGCCCAGATCGACAGCAGCACCGCCAGCGTGATGACGGTCGAGCCAAGTTCGTGGCGAGAGAAGTAGCCGCCGAACACCGGCCCGCCCTCGCCGAACGGGCTTGGGAAAGGCTTCAACGTGTAGCTGAAAATCCAGCCGGCGGTGGAATTGAAAATGAACAGCAGCCCGATGAACACCCCGACCGAGGCCAGCACCGGCGCATTCATCAGTGGTTCCATCAGAACCTTCTGGATGATGATGCCAACCACCATGGCAATCGCGACGGTGATCACGAAGGCCACCCAATAGGGCACGCCGGCCTGGATCAGCGTAAGCGCGATGTAGGTCGAAAACATCCCCATCTCGCCTTGTGCGAAATTCACATGATGGGTGGAGGTGAAGATCATCACCAAGGCAAGCGCGACCGAGGCATAAATGCCGCCCGAGGCGATGCCGGAAAAGACCTGGTGCAGTACGCCGTCCATGGATCAGGCCCCTTTGGAAATCATGGTCTCGTAAATCATGCTCTAGTAGCCGAGATAAGAGCGCCGCAGGCCCTCGTCCTTGGCGATGTCGGCGGAAGCACCGGACATCACGATGCGGCCGGTTTCGAGCAGATAGGCGCGCTCGGAAATCTCCAGCGCCAGGCTGGCATTCTGCTCGACAACCAGGATGCCGACGCCTTCATTGTCCTTGATGTCGCGCATGATGTCGAAAATTTCCCGCACGATCAGCGGTGCCAGCCCGAAGCTGGGTTCGTCGAGCAGCAGCAGCCTTGGTTGCAGCAGCAAGGCGCGCGCGATCGCCAGCATCTGCTGCTCGCCGCCGGACAGCAGACCGGCCTGCTGGCGGAAACGTTGCTTGAGCTTAGGGAAATAGGCGAACATGCGCTCGAAGGCGGCGGTGTTGTCGCCCTTGCGGGTATAGGCGCCGAGCTTCAGATTTTCCTCGACCGTCAGTTCCATGAAGGTGCCGCGGCCATCCGGCACGTGGGCCACGCCGGAGGCGGCAATCGCCTCGGTTTTCATGCCGCGCAGCGATTTGCCGAGAAAGCTGATCTCACCTTCGGTTTTCACCATCGCGCTGATCGCGCGCAAGGTGGTGGTTTTGCCGGCGCCGTTGGCGCCCAGCAGCGCGGTGACCCCGCCGGCATCGACGCGGAAATCGATGCCATGTACCGCCCAGGTTTCACCATAGCCGGCCCGCAGGCCGTTGACTTCAAGCAGCGGCGCACTGCCGGCAACAGCATCAATGGGCATGAGCGGTATCCCCGAGATAGGCCCGGATCACCTCAGGCTCATTGCGAACTTCGTCGGGCGTGCCGTCGGCGATCTTGCGGCCGAATTCCAGCGCGACAACTTTGTCTGACACACGCATCACCAGGCTCATGTGATGTTCGACCAGCAGGATGCTGAGGTCGAAATTTTCGCGGATTTTCAACAGCAACAGCGCGAGTTCATCGACCTCGCCATGGTTCAGGCCGCCGGCAGGTTCGTCCAGCATCAGCATCTTGGGTTCGCCGATCAGCGCGCGCGCCAATTCCACCCGCTTCTGCCAGCCGAACGGCAGCCCGCCAACAACGGTATCGGCGACGTGGCGCAGTTCGAGCAGGTCGAGCAGCCTTTCCAGCCGCACTTTGTTGGCGGCTTCCTCGACCCGCGTCCCGGGCAGCCGCAGCGCGTTGGCAATGAAGCCGGAACGGCCGAGATGATGGGCGCCGACATACATGTTATCGCGCACCGTCATGGTGCGAAACAGCGCCACGTTCTGAAACGTGCGGCCAAGCCCAAGCCCGGCCATCCGGTGGCGCGGCAGACCGGTCAGAGAGGTGCCGTCGAACAGGATATCGCCACGGCCATGGCGATAAAACCCGCTGATGCAATTGAACATCGTCGTTTTGCCGGACCCGTTCGGCCCGATCAGCCCGCAGATCTGGTTGCGCTGAACGTCGAACGATACCCCGGCAAGGGCGACAATGCCGCCGAAGCGCATTTCGACGTCGACCACTTTCATCAAGGGAGAATTGTCGGTCGCCATCAATTTTCGCCTCCGACGGCGCGAAAGGGCGAACGGCAGTGGATACAAGCCAGCAGACGCGGAACGACCACGATTCCTCCCAAGATGTTGCCGCACCCCAGGGACGTTCTGGAGAGGTGTTGTATTGCCAGCCATGCGCTACGCGCCATGCCAGAAATTTGACCGTAACCGGGACGCTGCGCCGCATCAAGGGCTATCAAGCGGCTGATGAAGAATGATTTCAGTTTTTTTCGGCGGCGCTCGCGGGCTGAATTACCGCCTATGTCACGCTTTCAGATCGAACGTCACCACCGCCCGCAACCGCGCCGCCGGCGGCAGCGTGCCGGCAATCCGCAGCCAGCCGCCAAAATGCGCCACCCGCACGACGCTGATTTCCCCCGCGCTATAGGGAAGGGCAAAGCTGGTGCCTTCATCCACCCAGGCAACCCCATCCGGCGAAAGCTGCACTTTGGCGGCGATCGCCACCGGACCGTGCGCGGCCAGCGCCTGCACGAAAATCACCGCCTGCCGCGCCCAGCCCGCCGCCACCGGCGCGGTGGCGAAAGCGCCCTGCCAATCGGCAGCCTCGGTCGTGACGGCATTGCGCGCTTCATCTTGCATCGGGCGATTTCCCTTCGCGGCATGGTAGGCGCGACTGTTCTGCCGCCGACCGGCCGTTTGGTCAAACCGGGAGGCCGGCATTCGCGATGCGCGCTTCGCAGGTGCAGCATAAACTGGGCAGAATGCGTTGATGAAAATTCCTTCCTGGCTTCCGGCGCTGCTCGGCATGCTGTCGGCGATCGGGCCGCTCTCGACCGACATGTATCTGCCGGCGTTCCCCGCCATCGAGGCAGCCCTCGGCAGCGGCATCGGCTCGGCCCAGATTACCATGGCGAGCTATTTCGCCGGCTTGGCGGTCGGGCAGATGATCCAGGGCACGCTGTCGGACCGGTTCGGCCGGCGCGCGCCGCTGCTGGCCGGCATGGCGATCTACACGCTGGCAAGTGCTGGCTGCGCGCTGGCGCCGGATCTGCTGACCTTGTCGCTGATGCGAGCGCTGTCGGCGCTGGGGGGTTCGGCGAGCGGGGTGATCACAAGGGCGATGGTGCGCGATCTGGCCGATGGCCATGCCGCCGCACGGCTGATGAGCCGGCTGATGCTGGTGATGGGCGCGGCGCCGATGCTGGCGCCAAGCCTCGGCGGGCTGGTGCTCGGGCTGTGGGGCTGGCAGGCGATTTTCTGGGTGTGCGCTGGCTTCGGGGCGATTTGTCTGGCCAGCGTGATCTGGCTGCTGCCCGAAACCTTGCCGCCGTCCAGCCGGGTGAAGCTCGGGCTGGCGGCGCAGTTAAGCCGCTGGAAATATGTGATCGGCGAGCGCGGCTTTCTAACCAACACGATGATGGGCGGGATGGCGATGTTCGGCATGTTCGCCTACCTGGCTGGATCGCCGCCGGTGTTCATCCTTTATTTCCATCTGCCGCCGGCGGTCTATGGGGCGCTGTTCGGGGTGTGCGCCAGCGGGTTCATTCTGTGTTCGCAGATCAATCCACGGATTTTGTATCGGTTCGGCGGACTGACGGTCTCGCGCATCTCGATGCGGGTGATGCTGGTGGCGACCGCGGTGCTGGCGGGGTTAAGTTTTTCGGGGCTGGCGACCTGGTGGAGTGTGGCGCTTTGCATTTTCGCCGCGATGTCCAGCCAGGGCTTCACCATGCCGAACGCGACGGTGGGTGCGATGGCCAGGCACGCCGGGCACGCCGGCAGTGCGTCCGCTCTGATGGGCACATTACAATTCGTATTGGCCGGCCTGTCCGGCCTGGCGGTCGGCCTGCTTGCCGACGACACCCCACGCGCGATGGCGGCTTTGATGCTAACCGGCGCGATCGGCGCCAACATCGCCGAGGCATTGCGCCCGAAACCAACCATCAAGCCATAAAAAGTTTTTGCTTCTTTTTCCCAAAAAGAAGCGCTTCGCTTATGCTTTCAGGGAAGAACAAAATGGACCTGCATCTAACCGGCAAACGCGCTCTGATCACCGGCGGCTCCAAAGGCATCGGCCGGGCAGCCGCGCAAATTCTCGCCGAGGAGGGCGTGGATGTTGTGCTGGTGGCGCGCGATCCAGCGGCGTTGGCGGAGGCCGCGAGCACAATGCGGGCGCGCCGGCAGGTGCAGGTGCAAACCATCGCCGCTGATCTGTCGCAGGACAGCGAGGTGCTGCGGGTGGCGGCGGAAGCGGGCGGCATCGATATTCTCGTTAACAATGCCGGCGCGATTCCACCCGGCAATTTGCTCCAGGTCGGCAATGACCGCTGGCGGCAGGCGTGGGATTTGAAAGTGTTCGGCTTCATTTCGCTCTGCCGCGCAGTCTATCCCGCGATGGCCGCAAGGAAATCCGGCGTGATCGTGAACGTGATCGGCGCCGCCGGCGAGAGTTTTCCGCCCGGCTACATTGCTGGCGCCGCCGGCAATGCGGCGCTGATGGGCTTCACCCGCGCGCTCGGCCATGCCAGCCAGAAGGACGGCATTCGGGTGGTCGGCATCAACCCCGGCGCCACGGCGACCGCGCGGGCGGAAATGCTGGTGCGGCATCGAGCGCAGGAAAGCCTGGGGGACGCTGAACGCTGGCGTGAGTTGACGGCGCCAATGCCATTCGGACGGATGGGCACGCCGGAGGAAATCGGCGCGGCGGTGGCGTTCCTCGCGTCGTCGCGATCTGGTTATACTACCGGAACTATTTTGACCATCGATGGCGGGGCCTGAAAGCGCGCCCCGCTTTCAGCGCGAGTCGGGATTGCCCAATCATGGCTTAACCGTGGCAACGCGGTGTGATACGCAGTAATTTGCTGCAATGCGACAGGCGCGTGTGGTGCGTCCGCCGTAGACAACAGTACTGCCGTAGTTTTGAGGGAATCGACCGACATGCAAGTGCGTCAAGGCCCCCCGGAGGCCCAAGGCCTCTATGATCCGAGCAACGAGCATGACGCCTGTGGCGTCGGCTTCGTGGCGAATATCAAGGGGCGAAAAACGCACGATATCATCGGTCGCGGCCTGCAGATCCTGGTCAACCTGGATCACCGCGGCGCGGTTGGCGCGGACCCGCTGGTGGGCGATGGCGCCGGCTGCCTGATCCAGATCCCGGATAAATTGCTGCGCCATTGGGCCGACGGGCAGCGCGTGGCACTGCCGGCGCCGGGCCACTACGCGGTTGCCATGTGCTTTCTACCGCGCGACCAGGCGGCGCGCGACTATGCGGTGGAACTGATCGAGCGGATCACCGTGCTGGAGGGGCAAAGCTTCCTCGGCTGGCGCGCGGTGCCGACCGATCTCGCCGGGCTCGGCACCAAGGTGATCGAGACGATGCCGAATATCCAGCAGGCGATCATCGCGCGTGGCGCCGATGTGGCGGACCAGGATGCGTTCGAGCGGAAAATCCTGACCATTCGCAAGCAGGTGCTGAACAATATCCGCGACCTCAGCGGGCAGAGCCGGCTGCCGGGGCTGTCGGAACTCTATATGCCGAGCTTTTCCACCCGCACCTTGGTCTATAAGGGCCTGCTGCTGGCGCCGCAGGTGGGCAGTTTCTACCGCGATCTGCAAAATCCGCTGACGGAATCAGCCCTCGCACTGGTGCATCAGCGGTTTTCCACCAACACGTTTCCGTCCTGGAAGCTGGCGCATCCCTACCGCTTCATGGCGCATAACGGCGAGATCAACACCGTGCGCGGCAATGTGAACTGGATGTTCGCGCGCCGGCAATCGATGTCGTCCGACCTGATCGGGCCCGATCTGGACAAGATGTGGCCGCTGATCCCGCATGGCCAGTCCGACACCGCCTGCATCGACAATGCGTTGGAAATCCTGCTGGCCGGCGGCTATTCGCTGGCGCATGCGATGATGATGCTGATCCCGGAAGCCTGGGCCGGCAATCCGCTGATGTCGGCGGAGCGGCGGGCGTTCTACGAATATTACGCCGCTTTGATGGAACCGTGGGACGGCCCGGCCTCGATCGCCTTCACCGATGGACGGCAGATCGGCGCCACCCTGGATCGCAACGGCCTGCGGCCGGCGCGCTACGTGATCACGGATGATGACCACGTGATCCTGGCGTCCGAATCCGGCGTGCTGCCGGTGCCGGAAAGCAGCATTTTGCGCAAATGGCGCTTGCAGCCCGGCAAGATGCTGCTGATCGACCTGGAACAAGGCCGGATCATCGATGACGACGAAATTAAGTCGGAACTGGCGGCGGCGCACCCGTACGAAGCCTGGTTGAAGGCAACCCAGATCAAGCTGGAAGAACTGCCCGATCTGCCCGAGGGGCTGACGATCAATCCGCCGAATGACCGCGCGGTGCGGCTGCATATGCAGCAGGCGTTCGGCTACACCCAGGAAGACATGCAGTTCTTTCTGGAGCCGATGGCGGTGCTGGGCGACGATCCGCTCGGCTCGATGGGCACCGACACGCCGATCGCGGTGCTCAGCCGCAAGCCGAAGCTGCTGTATAATTATTTCAAGCAGAACTTCGCCCAGGTGACCAACCCGCCGATCGATTCGACGCGGGAAGAACTGGTGATGTCGCTGGTTTCGATGATCGGGCCGCGGCCGAACCTGCTCGGGCACGCCAAGGGCACCCATAACCGGCTGGAAGTTTCGCAGCCGATCCTAACCAATGGCGATCTGGCCAAGGTCCGGGCAATCTCCGGCCAGATCGGCGGCCGTTTCCGCGCCCGCACGCTCGATGCCGGCTGGCCGGCGCGTGAAGGTGCCGCCGGCATGGAGCGGGCGCTGGAAAAACTCTGCGCCCAGGCGACCGATGCGGTGCTGCAAGGCTTTAATATTCTGGTGATCTCGGATCGCGGCGTGTCTGCCGAACGGGTGCCGATCCCGGCGTTGCTGGCAACCGCTTCGGTGCATCATCATCTGATCCGCCAGGGCTTGCGTACCAATGCCGGCCTGGTGGTGGAAACCGGCGAGGCGCGCGAGGTGCATCATTTCTGCGCGCTGGCCGGCTACGGCGCGGAGGCGATCAATCCCTATCTGGCGTTCGAAACCATCGAGCAGTTACGGCTGGAAAACGGCCTGAAGCTGACCGCCTACGAAGCCCGCAAAAACTTCGTCAAGGCGATCGGCAAGGGTATTTTGAAGGTGATGTCCAAGATGGGCATTTCCACCTACCAATCCTATTGCGGGGCACAGATTTTCGACGCCATCGGCCTGTCCAGCGCCTTCATCGAGCAGTGCTTCACCGGCACGGCAACGCGGATCGAAGGCGCAGGCATGGCCGAAATCGCCGCCGAGGCGGTCGAACGGCATGCTCAGGCCTATGGCAATAATCCGGTCTATGCCGAAATGCTCGATGTCGGCGGCGATTACGGCTTCCGGCTGCGCGGCGAGGATCATGCCTGGACGCCGGAAAGCATCAGCAACCTGCAACACGCGGTGCGCGCCAACTCGCAGGATCGCTATCGCGACTTCGCCCGCAATATCAACGATCAGAACGAGCGCCTGCTGACCATTCGCGGGCTGATGCAGTTCCGCACCGCGCCGACGCCGATTTCGCTCGATGAGGTTGAACCGGCGAAGGAGATCGTCAAACGTTTCGCCACCGGCGCGATGAGCTTCGGCTCGATCAGCCGCGAAGCGCATGCCACCCTGGCGGTGGCGATGAACCGGATCGGCGGCCGATCCAACACCGGCGAGGGCGGCGAGGAAGCCGACCGTTACGTGCGGCTGCCGAACGGCGACAGCGAACGCTCCGCCATCAAGCAGGTGGCATCTGGCAGGTTCGGCGTGACAGCCGAGTATCTGGTCAACGCCGACGATCTGCAGATCAAGATGGCACAGGGCGCCAAGCCGGGCGAGGGCGGCCAGTTGCCCGGCTACAAGGTGGACAAAAACATCGCCCGGGTGCGCCATTCCACCCCCGGCGTGGGGTTGATTTCGCCGCCGCCGCATCACGATATCTATTCGATCGAAGATCTGGCGCAGCTGATCTACGATTTGAAAAATGTTAATCCGCAGGCGCGAATATCCGTAAAACTGGTGTCCGAAGTGGGCGTCGGCACGGTGGCGGCCGGGGTGGCGAAATGTCGCGCTGACCACGTAACAATCTCCGGGTTCGAGGGCGGCACCGGCGCCAGCCCGCTCACCTCGCTCACCCATGCCGGCTCACCCTGGGAAATCGGCCTGGCCGAAACCCAGCAGACGCTGGTGCTGAATGGGCTGCGCGGGCGGATCGTGGTGCAGGTCGATGGCGGGCTGCGCACCGGGCGCGATGTGGTGGTGGGCGCGCTGCTGGGGGCCGACGAGTTCGGCTTCGCCACCGGCCCGCTGATCGCCGCCGGCTGCATCATGATGCGCAAATGCCATCTGAACACCTGCCCGGTCGGCATCGCCACGCAGGACCCGGTGTTGCGCGCGCGCTTCACCGGCACGCCGGAACACGTTATCAATTACCTGTTCTTCATCGCCGAGGAAGTGCGGGAGATTATGGCCGGGCTTGGCTTCCGCAAGTTCGAGGAAATGGTCGGGCAGGTTGGCCGGCTGGACGCCAAGCCGGCGGTTGCGCACTACAAGGCCCGCGGGATCGACCTCGGCAAGCTGCTGCACGCGGTCGAACCGGCGCCGGGGGTGGCGATCCGGCATGGCGAATTCCAGGACCATCATCTGGACCAGGCGATGGATCGGGAACTGATCGCGGCCTGCGCGCCGGCGCTGGCAAGCGGCCAGACCATCCGGCTGGAGAAAGGCATCAGCAATCTCAACCGCACCGTCGGCGCCATGCTATCCGGCGAGATTGCCAAGAAATATGGCCATAAGGGCCTGCCGGACGATACCATCGCGATCCGCTTCACCGGCACCTCCGGCGGCAGCTTCGGCGCCTTCCTGGCGCGCGGGGTAACTCTGGAACTAACCGGGGACTGCAACGACTATGTCGGCAAGGGCCTCTCCGGCGGGCGGGTGATCGTGCGCCAGCCGCCGGGGCTGGACCGCAATCCGGCCGAGAACATCATCGTTGGCAACACGGTACTTTATGGCGCGATTGCCGGAGAGGCGTATTTCGAGGGCGTGGCCGGCGAACGCTTCGCAGTACGCAATTCCGGCGCCGTAACGGTGGTCGAAGGCACCGGCGATCATGGCTGCGAATATATGACCGGCGGCGTGGTGGTGGTGCTGGGCGCCACCGGGCGCAATTTTGCCGCCGGCATGTCCGGCGGCATCGCTTA
>JAYTQP010000103.1:0-2671 GCA_043746675.1 Rhodospirillales bacterium
ATGCCGACAAACGGCGGCTTCACAACTCGCTGCACGCCAAACCTCCTGTGGATGGAAGCCGGCGGGCGGCGACGGCGGCGGGGGTACCCCGCGACTCACCCCGCCATCTGCTACCCATCCAAGTTCTTTCTTTTTCTTTCTCTGATAGAAGAGCGTCCAGGTGACGGACGGTGCGGGACGACAGATGACCAAGCGGATGTTGCGTGCCTTGGCGGGCGAGGCGGTTTGGCCGCCGCCGATATGGCTGATGCGTCAGGCCGGCCGCTATCTGCCGGAATATCAGGCGGTCCGCGCTGGCTGTCGGGATTTCATCGACCTGGCAACCACGCCAGCAAAGGCCGCAGCGGTAACGCTGCAACCATTGCAACGCTTTGGCATGGATGCGGCGATTTTGTTCCACGATATTCTGCTGGTGCCTTGGGCGTTGGGCCAGGGCCTGGCCTACAGCGCTGGTGAGGGGCCGCAACTGCCACCTATCCGTAACCAAGCGGGGGTGGATGCCCTCGACCTCGGCAGGGTCGCCGCCGCAATCGCGCCGATCCAGGAAACCGTCCGCCTGGTTGCCAAAGACGTCGGTGCCGCAACTTTGATCGGATTCGCCGGCAGCCCGTTCACCGTCGCCTGCTACATGGTCGAGGGTCATAGTTCGAAGGACTTTGCCGCCACCCGGGCAATGGCACACGCCACTCCGGCACTGTTCGCCGCGTTGATGGCGAAAATCGAGGCAGCGACCTTCCTTTATCTGTCAGCGCAGATCGCGGCCGGCGCCGAAGTAGCGATGCTGTTTGATAGCTGGGCCGGAATTTTGTCGCCGACACAATTCCGCCACTGGGTAATCGAACCGACGGCCCGCATCGTCGCTGCACTGCGTGCCGCCCATCCCAGCGTGCCGGTGATCGGTTTCCCCCGCCTGGCCGGTATGATGCTGGCGGAATATGCGGCTGCCACCGGCGTGCAGGCGGTGCATTTGGATACCTCGATGGACCCAGTTCTGGCGGTGTCGTCGGTGCGCATGGCAACCCAGGGTAATCTCGATCCGATCGCTCTTCTGGCTGGCGGCGCCGGGTTGGCGGCTGAGGTTGCCGGAATTCTTGCCGCAGTGCACGGCCGGCCGCATATTTTCAATCTCGGCCACGGCATTCTGCCACCCACGCCGATCCCGCATGTCGAAGCGTTGGTGGCGCAGGTGCGCGCGGCATGAAAAGGCCGCGCGTGGCAGTTGTGCTGTTCAACCTAGGCGGCCCAGACCGGCCGGAATCGATCAAGCCCTTCCTGCTGAACTTGTTCCGCGATCCGGCCATCCTGCGGGTGCCGGTCTTTGTGCGCCCGTTTCTGGCGCGAATCATCGCCCGCGCCCGGGTAAAACCGGCGACCGAGATTTACGCTTCGATGGGTGGGAAATCGCCGTTGCTCGATTTGACTGAAGCGCAGGCCCGGGCGCTGGAACCGCTGCTGACGGAATGCGAGGCGCGCGCCTTCGTGGCCATGCGCTACTGGCATCCATTTGCCGCCGAAACCGTCCGGGCCGTCAAAGCCTTCGACCCGGACGAGATTGTGCTGCTGCCGCTCTATCCGCAATATTCCACTACCACGACAGGAAGTTCGCTAACCGACTGGCGCGCGGCGGCGGCGGCGGCCGGACTGGTTAAGCCGGTGGTCAGCCTGTGCTGCTACCATGACGATGCCGCCTTCATCGCCGCTACCGCCGCTATCGTGCAACGCGCCTATGACGATGCCCACGCAGCGCTGCCAGACGATGTCGGCCTGCGGATCCTGTTTTCAGCCCACGGCCTGCCGGAGGTAATCATCCGCCAGGGCGATCCCTATCAGTTCCAGGTTGAACAAACGGTTGCCGCCGTGGTGGCAAAACTGGGCATTGCCGGGCTGGACAGCAGCATCTGCTACCAGTCCCGCGCTACCCCGCAGGTTTGGATCGGGCCATCGACCGATGCCGAGGTAGAGCGCGCCGGGCACGATAAAACCGCTTTGTTGGTGGTGCCGATCGCCTTCGTGTCCGACCATTCCGAAACCTTGGTGGAATTGGACCTGGAATATCGCGAACTGGCACATAAAGTCGGCGTGCCCGCGTATTTCCGCGCCCCGGCTGCCAATTCCGATCCCGCTTTCATCGCCGCGCTGGCTGGTTTGGTCCGATCGGCACGCGCGCATGGACCGGGGTTGTGCGCGGCTGCTGCCCGCGGCATTTGTCCGGCCGCCAATAAGGACTGCCCGCACCGCCGTGCCGGCCCAGCAAACAGTGCGCCATGATCGCGCTGGCAGAAATGCGCAGCCGCAAAACCCCCCTGCGGCTGGTGATCTTCGACTGCGATGGCGTGCTGGTGAACAGCGAACCGATCGCTAACCGAGTTGTCGCCGCGATGCTGACCGAAGAAGGCTGGCCGATGACGGCGCATGCGGCAAATCAGCGGTTTCTCGGCATGACCCTGCCCGACATGGTGCCGGTGATCGAAGCCCAGCTTGGCCGCAAACTAACCTCGGGCTGGACCGAAAAACTGGTGGCGACGATCATGCTGGCGATGACGACCGAAGCCACATTAATTCCCGGTGCGCTGGTAGCGTTGCAGGCGGTCACCGCGCTGGGCCTGCCGTGGCGGGTGGCTTCGAACTCTTCACACAGTGAAATGGCGGCGAAGTTCCGCTGCGTCGGTGC
>JAYTQP010000104.1:0-10263 GCA_043746675.1 Rhodospirillales bacterium
GTCGCTGGACAACGTTATTCTCGGCGCGGTCGGCGCCTCCGCGCTCGGGATGGATGTCAGCTCGCACTGGAACAGCGATTTCGACAACGCGGCCAACAAGGGCTTCGTTGCCGCCTTCATGGCGAAATTCAACCGCCTGCCGACCGCCTATGCCAGCCAGAGCTACGACACCGCTTTGGCAATCGGCGCGGCGCTGCAAGGCGCCGGCGCCAATGCGGCCGATCCGGCGGCGTTCCGCAAGGCGATGCTGCCGGCCAACTTCCAATCCGTGCGCGGCAAGTTCAGGTTCGGCCCGAACCAGCACCCGATCCAGGACTGGTTCGGCCTGCGGGTGGAAAAAGCCGCCGACGGCAAGCTGGCGCTGGTCACCAAGGGAAAAATTCTGTCCGATCACGGCGATGTCTATTCGCGCCAGTGCAAACTCTAATCCGGGGTGACGCTTCTTCTCGAACAACTTTTGAACGGGCTGCAATACGGCGCCACCTTGTTCCTGCTGGCGGCGGGGCTGACGCTGGTGTTCGGCATCATGGGGCTGATCAATCTGGCGCACGGCTCGTTCTACATGATCGGCGCCTTCGTGGCGGCGAAATTGCAGATTGTGACCGGAAGTTTCCTGCTGGCGGTGGGCGGTGGGATGGCGGCGGCGGCGGCGGTCGGGATGCTGGTGGAAGCCACCATTTTACGCCGACTGTATGCGCGCGATCATCTCGATCAGGTGTTGGCGACCTTTGGGTTGATTTTGTTCTTTAACGAAGCGGTCAGCATGGCGTTCGGCCGTCAGCCGTTGATGACCGGCATTCCGGATTTTCTGTCCGGTGCGGTGACCATCATTCCCGGTGTGCCCTATCCGGTTTATCGGCTGGCGATCATCGGCGTCGGCGGAGCGGTGGCGCTCGGGCTGTACGGGCTGATCGTGCATACCCGGATCGGCATGCTGGTGCGCGCCGGCGCGACCCATCGGGAGATGGTGCGCGCGCTCGGGGTGCGCATCGGGCTGCTTTATACTGTGGTGTTCGGGCTTGGCGCGCTGCTGGCCGGGCTGGCCGGGGCGCTGGTCGGGCCGCTGCTGGCGGTGCAGGTGGGCATGGGCGACCGGGTGCTGATCAGCACCTTCGTGGTGATCGTGATCGGCGGCATCGGCTCGGTGCGCGGGGCGCTGGCGGGGGCGCTGCTGGTCGGCATGGTGGATACGCTGACCCGCGCTTTCCTGCCCGCGCTGCTGCGGCTGGTGCTGCAGTCCAGCGACGCCGACAGCATTGGCGCCGGGCTTTCATCGATGGCGGCGATGATCCTGATGGCGGCCGTGCTGATCGTGCGGCCGCGCGGGCTGTTTCCCGCCCATGGGTGATGACACAAGGCGCCAGCGTGCGGTGCAGGGCGCGGGATTGCTGTTGCTGGCCGGGCTGCCGCTGTTGGCGTCGGTCCTGGCGATGCCCGATCTGGTCTCGCTCGGCAGCCAGATCGCGATCTACGCGATTGCCGCCTGCGGGCTTAATCTGCTGATCGGCGGCACCGGGCTGGCGTCGTTCGGGCATGCCGGGTTTTTCGGGCTGGGCGGCTACGTGGTTGGCATTCTGGCGTTCCACGCGGCGGATGGCAGTGCCGCGTTCGGGGTGTTTCCCGGCGCGACGCAGGCCTGGGTGGTCTGGCCGATCGCCATCGCGGTGAGCGGGCTGGCGGCCCTGGCGATCGGCGCGCTGTCGCTGCGGACCAGCGGCGTGTCCTTCATCATGATCACGTTGGCGTTCGCGCAAATGCTGTTCTATCTGTTCGTGGCGCTGAAAACCTATGGCGGCGACGATGGGCTGGGGTTTCGCCGGCGCAACGCCATCCCCTGGGTCGATCCGCGCGACGATGTGGCGTTCTATTATGTTTGCGCCGCCCTGTTGGTGCTCGTACTGGTCGGGTTGCGGCGGTTGGCCGGCGCGCGCTTCGGGCTGGTGCTGCACGGCATTCGCCAGAATGAACGGCGGATGGCGGCGATCGGGCTGGCCACCTTCCGCTACAAGCTGGCGGCCTTCGTGCTGGCCGGCGCCATTGCCGGGCTGGCCGGCGCCTTGCAAGCCAATCTGCTGCGCTTTGTCAGCCCGGACATGCTGCACTGGACCACATCGGGCGATTTCATGGTGATGGTGGTGCTGGGCGGCAGCGGTGCGGTGGTTGGCCCGGTGTTCGGCGCCGCGACGCTGGTGCTGCTGCAATCCTGGCTGACGCAATGGACCGAGCATTGGATGATCGTGCTGGGGCCGCTGCTGGTGGCGGCGATTCTGCTGGCGCGGCGCGGCATCTGGGGGGCGCTCGGCGGGCGATGACGCCGATCTTGCAGGCCACCGATCTGACCAAGCGCTTCGGCGGGCTGCTGGCCTGCAATGGGCTGTCGCTTTCCGTCCAGCGCGGCGATATCCACGCCTTGATCGGGCCGAACGGCGCCGGCAAATCCACCGCCATCGGGTTGCTGTCCGGCGAGATCGCGGCCGACAGCGGCCGCATCGCCTTCGCCGGCGCCACTATCGGCCGCCTCCGCATGCCGGCGCGGGTGCGGCGCGGGCTCGCCCGTTCCTTCCAGATCACCTGCATCCTGCCGCAGTTTACCGCGCTGGCCAACGTGGCGTTGGTGGCGCAGGTGCAGGCCGGCCATAGTTTCCGCTTCTGGGCCGCGGCACGGCGCGATCGGGCGCTGACCGGGCCGGCGCAGGCGATGCTGGAACGGGTGGGCCTTGGCGCGCGGGCGGCGGTGCTGGCGGAAGACCTCGCGCACGGCGAACAGCGCCAGCTCGAACTGGCGATGGCGCTGATGACCGGGGCCGAGATGCTGCTGCTGGATGAACCGATGGCGGGGCTGGGGGCGGCCGAATCGCAGGCGATGACGGCGCAGTTGGCCGCGCTGAAGGGCGACGTGACGTTGCTGCTGGTCGAGCACGACATGGACGCGGTGGCAGCGCTGGCCGACCGGGTTAGCGTGATGGTGGCCGGAAGGGTGATCGCGGAGGGCAGCTTCGCCGCCATGCAGGCCAGCCCGGTGGTGCGCGCGGCCTACCTGGGCGAGGCCTACCTGGGCGAGGCCGCCTGATGTTGCAGATGCAGGCGGTGGCGACCGGCTACGGGCACAGCCAGGTGCTGTTCGATCTGTCGCTGGAAATCGCCGTCGGGGAAGTGGTGACGCTGCTCGGCCGCAACGGCATGGGCAAAACCACGGCAGTGCGCGCCATCATGGGACAGTTGCCGTTGCGCGGTGGCGGCATCCGCTTTGCCGGCACGCCGCTGCGCGGCCTGGCACCGGATGCGGTGGCCCGGCTTGGGGTTGGGCTGGTGCCGGAGGGGCGGTTGGTTTTCCCGACCCTGACGGTGCGGGAAAATCTGATTGCCACCGCCGCCAATCGCCGGGCCGCGCCGTCGCCATGGCATTTGCCAGCGATCTACGCGCTGTTTCCGCGCCTTGGCGAACGTGCCGGACAGCGCGCGGCAACCTTGTCCGGCGGCGAGCAGCAGATGCTGGCGATCGGCCGGGCGCTGATGACCAACCCGCTGCTGCTGATCCTCGATGAAGCCACCGAAGGGCTGGCGCCGCTGATCCGCGATGAAATCTGGCGCTGCATTGCCGAACTCAAGGCGCGCGGACAGGCGATTTTGCTGATCGACAAGAACCTGCCGGCGTTGAAGCGCCTCGCCGACCGGCATTACGTGATCGAGAAAGGCCGCGTGGTCTGGGCCGGGGACAGCGCGGCGCTGGTGGCGGCGGGCGCGGCGCTGCAACCTTTTCTGGGTTTGTAAATCAATGTCGCGACGGAGCCTGGCGCCAAAGCGTGAATAATGGCGCCCGAGCGTGAAATAATGCGGCGACGGCAGGCGCGAAAGTTAGGCGAGGCATCCCGCGCGCGACCAATGCGCGCGGGACTCGACTGGTTTTTCTAGGTAAACCGGGGCGGAAATTTGCATCCTTGACGTGGATTGGCGATTTTTGGCCGGAAGCCGGCGGCTCGCTTGCCCCTTGACGATCGCGGATGCCCGCGATTGGCTGGATTGCCCCAACCGAAAGAATTTGGATGCCCGATCCTGCCGCGCCGCCGAACCTGATGCCGTGACCAGTACCATTATCGGGTCCGGCAGCGTGCGCGGCGTGGCCGGGGTTACCGTGTTTCGCGGCGTGCCCTATGCCAGCGCCGGGCGGTTCGGCAGCCCAAGGCCGACTACCGGCTGGCATGGCGAACGCGACGCTACCCGGCATGGCCCGATCGCCCCGCAACCGCCATCGCGGCTGCGCACCGCGATGGGGGATTTTTCCCGGCCGCAGGATGAAGATTGCCAGTCGCTCACCATCGCCACGCCAGCGGCCGACGGCGGCAAGCGGGCGGTGATCGTGTTTCTGCATGGCGGTGCCTATTTGTCCGGCGCCGGATCGCTGGACTGGTACGACGCCAGCACCCTCGCCCGCGATGGCGACGTGGTGGTGGTGGGGGTGAATTACCGGCTCGGCGCGCTCGGGTTTCTGCATCTACCGGGCGTCGCCGAAGGCAATATGGGCCTGCAGGACATGGTGGTGGCGCTGCAATGGGTGCGCGACCATATCGCCGCGTTCGGCGGCGATCCGGATAATGTGACGGTGATGGGGCAATCCGCCGGCGCGCATGCGATCATGTGCCTGCTGACGATGTGGAACACCCAGGGCTTGTTTCATCGCGCCATCCTGCAAAGCCCGCCGCCGATGCTGGCGCCGCAAAGCCGGGCGGTGGCGCGCGACCACGCCATGCAGCTTTGTGCGGCGTTGAAGGTAGCCCCGGAACAACTGGCGGATGTGCCGGTGGCGGATTTGCTGGTGGCGCAAATGCAGGTGGCGCGCGCGATCGCCCGCTTTGGCGAAATCGCACCGCCCTTCCTGCCGGTGTTCGATGCCATGGCGGACCCCGAGCGCTTCATCCAGGCCGCCGCGACCGAAGCCGCGGCGCGGCAGGTGGACATGATCATCGGCACCACGCGGGAGGAAATGCACGCCTTCCTCGCCGCCGATCCGGCGATGAACCCGCCCGATCCGGAGGCGCTGGCCGAGCGGTTTGCCGCGCTGAGCGGCTCGGCCGACACGATTGCGCTCTATCGCCGCCGCCGGCCCGGCGGCAACGATATGGATCTGCTCGCCGATCTGCTGACCGACCATCGCTTCCTGTTTCCCGCGCTGGCGCTGGCGGACGCGGTAACCCGGGCCGGCGCGCGCGCCTGGACCTATCAGTTCGACTGGGCGCCGGCCGACAGCATCTTCAAAGCCTGCCACTGTATCGAGTTGCCGTTCCTGTTCGGCAATTTCGCCGCCTGGGGCGCGGCCCCGATGCTGGCCGGCGGCAAGCGGGCGGAAATGGAAGGGCTGTCGGCGGCGATGCGGGCGGCCTGGGTGGAATTCGCCGAAACCGGCGATCCGCATGCGCCGGGCCTGCTGTGGCCGCCCTATCGCGCCGGATTGCGCCAGACCATGCTGTTCGGCAGCGTGGTCGGCGTGGTCGGCGATCCGTCCGGCGCGGCGTGGCGCGGCGGGGTGGGGGCGTAGGCGGAAAATTCCGCTTTGCCCGGCGCGCATTCCGCGCGACAAGCTGCGAACACGGTCAGAGGTTTTCGATGCCGCCAGCCATGCGCGCAGTCCAGTGACATTATTGCAACGTATTCGGCAGGCCTTCGCACCGCCAACCGCGCCGGCGCCGGTTGACCGACCGTACCGCGCGCCGCTGTTCCTGTTCCGCCCGCCGGACAACCCAAGCGTGCCGTTCCGGTTCGAATTGCCCAGCCTGGCCGAACCAGTGTCCCAGCTTTGCACCGCCAATCAGATGGACGAACGGGTTTATCGTGCCTGGTGCACCGAACTCACCATCCCGCCGGATCGCCACCGGAAGTTCTGGGAATGGTGCTACATCATGCAGGTGCTGCGGGTTGGCGGCATGTTGGCGCCGGGCAAGCGGCTGCTCGGCTTCGGCACCGGGCGGGAGCCGTTGCCGTCGCTAATGGCGCACTACGGCGCCGAGGTGGTGGCGACGGATGCGCCGCAAGGGGTGGACGACGTGCAAGGCTGGGCCGCGACCAACCAGCATTCGCAGGCGGTGCGCGACCTGCATATGCCGGCGATCGTGCCGGAGGCGGATTTCCTCGCCCGGGTCAGCTTTCGCAGCGCCGACATGAACCGTATTCCCGCCGATCTCACCGGTTTCGACGCCTGCTGGTCGTCCTGCTGTTTCGAGCATCTCGGTTCGATCGGCCATGGGCTGGATTTCGTCGAGAACAGCCTCGATACGTTGAAGCCGGGCGGGATTGCGGTGCACACCACCGAATTCAACCTCGATTCGAACGATGAAACGGTGGAAACCGCCGGATTGTCGCTGTTCCGCAAGCGCGATTTTGAGGCGCTGGCGGCGCGGCTGATCGCCAAAGGCCACACGGTCTGGTCGCTGAATACCCATCCCGGCTTTGCCCCGGTGGACCAGATCGTCGATCTGCCGCCCTATCAGCGGGGCTTGCCGCATTTGAAGCTGGTTGTCTATGAAACCACGGTGACATCGATCGGGCTGGTGGTTCGCCGCGCGGCGTAACGAGAGGCGGGGCTGGATATGATACGATTTTTACTGGCGGCGGTGCTGATCCTGCTGGCTGCGTTGCCGGCCGCGGCGCAAAAATCCGCGGATACGCTGCGCATCGCCTGGCGCGACCGGATCGCCGACCTCGATCCCTACTATAACAATCTGCACACCGGCCTGATGCTGACGCAGCAGGTTTGGGATGGGCTGATTTTCCGCGATCCCATCAGCTTCGCTTACAAGCCATTGCTGGCGACCGCCTGGCGCTGGGTGGATGCGACGACGTTGGAATTTACCCTGCGGCCGAACGTGACCTTCCACAACGGCGACCCGTTCACCGCCTCCGATGTGGTCTACACAGTTGCCGCGGTGCGCGATCCGGCGGCCGGCGTTGCCGTGCCGGGCAATCTGGACTGGCTCGCCGGCGCGACCGCAATCGATGCGATGACGGTGCAATTAAAGCTGGCGCGGCCGTTCCCGGCGGCGCTCGAATATATCGCCACCGTGCTGCCGATCTATCCCCAGGCCTATCGCAGCAGGGTCGGCCACGCCGGCTTCAGCCGCGCCCCGGTCGGTAGCGGCCCCTACCGCATTGCCGAGATCGACGGCGAGTGGATCGTGCTGGAACGTTACGGCGGCTATTACGACGGCGGTGCCAAGGGGCCGGCAGCGATCGGCCATCTGACGATCCATCAGGTTGCCGATGCAACCGCTGAGATCGACGAATTGCTGCAAGGCGCGGCCGACTGGATATGGCAGTTCAATCCGGAACTCTATGATCCGATCGCGCGTGAAGCCGCGGTGACGGCGCTGCGGCAGCCATCGATGCGCGTCGCGTTGCTGACCCTGAACGCTGCCGCCCGGCCCGGCGTTGACAATCCGCTGGCGGATTTGCGGGTCCGGCAGGCGGTTATGGCGGCGATCAACCGGCAGGCCTTCGTGCGGCAATTCACCCTCAATCCGGCCAAAATCCTCGATGCGCCCTGCTATCCCAGCCAGTTCGGCTGCGACCAGAAGGCGGCACTTCATTACGCTTACAATCCCGCCCGGGCGCGTGCCTTGCTGCTGGCCGCCGGCCGTGGCGACGGGTTTGATATCGACATCGTTTCCACCGGCGTGGCGCCATCCTGGGGCAGCGCCATCCAGGACGATCTCGGCGCGGTCGGCATTCGCACCCGGCTGATCGATCTGCCGCCGGCGGCGGCGCTGGCGCGGGTTGAGCGCGGCGCTGCCGGGCTGTTCCTGTCGGCCTACGGGTCGAACGCGATCAACGATGTCGCCGCGATCCTGCCATTCTATTTCGGCAATGGGCCGGACGATCTGGCCGGCGACGCGGTGGTGGCCGCCGAGATCGGCGAGGGCGGCAGCAGCGTCGATCCGGCGGCGCGACAAGGTGCCTACACCGACGCCATCCACCGTATTTCCGAACAGGCCTACGTGCTGCCGCTGAGCACCATGGTGACATTGTACGGGGTATCGCGAAGCCTGCGCTTCACGGCTTTCGCCGACGACATACCGCGATTTTTCTGGGCAAAATGGAAGTAGCCGGCGCGGCGTGCTGAAAAACTCCGGCGCGCGCGGCCTGTGCTTCAGATAATTTTAAGGACAGTGCGGGCATCTTTGGCACGACGTGAGATCGGAACCGCGATGAGCAAGCCAGCCACGCCGAAGTCGCCCGATGGCGAAGCTGCCGACCCGTCGGGCGCGGCACCCAAAGGTCGCAGCAAGCGTGTCGTGCTGCTGGGACTGCCGGTGCTGCTGCTTGGGGTTGGCGCCGGGCTTTGGTTTTCCGGGATATTGCCGCCATTACTTGGAATGGGGGGCGCAAAAGCGGAGACGCCAGCCGCACCTCACCCGTCGGCCTCGGCTGAGGCGACGGCGGAGACCAAGCCGGCCGCCGGGAAACCGACGCCGGGTGGCGGGGCCGAAAACGCCGCAACGACCCCGATTTTCTTTGAGTTACCGGACATTATCACCGATCTCAACGCGCCAGGTCGGCGGACGGTTTATGTCAAGCTCAAGCCACGGTTGGAACTGGCCCGACCGGAGGATACGGCGGCCGTGCAGGCGGCACTGCCTCGGCTGATGGATTTGTTCCAGACCTATTTGCGGGAAATGCGGCCGGAGGAGTTGCGCGGCAGCATCGGCACCTACCGGCTGCGGGAAGCGTTGCTGGCGCGGGCGAATATTGCCGCCTCGCCGGCGAAGATCGTCGATGTGCTGTTTGCCGAAATGATCATCCAGTGAGCGAGACCGCGTCCGACGATGATCTGGCGGCCGCCTGGGCGGAAACCGACGATGGCCAACCGGCGCAGGCCGAGCGGGTGCTGAACCAGGCGGAAATCGACAGTTTGCTGGGCTTCGACGAAGGCCCAGCGGGCGGCGAACATCGCAGCGGCATGCAGCGGATCATCAGCTCCGGGCTGGTATCCTACGAACGCCTGCCGATGCTCGAAATTGTGTTCGACCGGCTGGTGCGGATCATGTCCACCAGCCTGCGCAATTTTACCAGTGACAATGTCGAAGTCGGCATCGACAATATTATTTCGCTGCGTTTTGGCGACTATCTGAATTCTATCCCACTACCGGCGATGCTGGCAGTGTTCAAGGCGGAGGAGTGGGACAATTACGGGCTGATGGTAATCGACAGCGCGATGATCTATTCGATCGTCGATGTGCTGCTTGGCGGGCGGCGTGGCACCGCGGCGATGCGGATCGAAGGGCGGCCCTACACCACCATCGAGCGCACCTTGGTCGAACGGCTGATCGTTGTGGTGTTGCAGGATTTGTCGGGCAGTTTCGATCCGCTCTGCCCGGTGACATTCCGCTTCGAGCGACTGGAAGTGAACCCGCGCTTCGCCACCATCAGCCGCTTGTCCAACGCCGCGATTCTGGCACGCATGCGGGTTGATATGGAAGATCGCGGCGGCCGGCTGGAACTGCTGCTGCCGTACGCAACGCTGGAGCCGGTGCGCGAGTTGCTGTTGCAGCAGTTCATGGGCGAAAAATTCGGTCGCGATTCGATCTGGGAAACCCATCTGGCGGAAGAGCTCTGGGGTACCGAGATCGATCTGGAAGTGGTGCTTGACGAGCAGATCATGGCTTTGTCGGAGATGCTGGCGCTTAAGCCCGGTAGCCAGATCATGCTGAGCGGCGGGGCTGGCGCGACGGTGCAGTTGCGCTGCGGCACCACGCCATTGTTCGAAGGGCGGGTGGGGCGTCGGAAAAACCGCGTGGCGGTACGGATCGAGCGCGAATTGCCGCGTCCGGCACCGGTTGACCGGTGACGCGCGGCGGTCGCCTGAACCAAATATTTACCGTTGGCCGGCATAGTTGGCGGGCGGCAAGGCGCCGGCCGGCAGGTGGGTGAGGGATACATGGAGCGGGCTCTGGAAATCGTTCTGGTACTGATGTTGGCGACAACGATTTTCCACGCCTTTCGTTTGGAGCGCGCTTTGGGGGTTTTGAAACGTGATCGCGTGGCGCTGGAAGCATTGGTAAGCGGCTTCAACCGATCGGCGGAAGAAGCTGGGCAGAGCGTGGAACGGCTGCACGAAGCCGCCGACGGGGCCGGCCGGCAGGTTGCGCTGCAGATTACCGCCGCCACGCGATTGCAGGATGATTTGCGGTTTCTGATCGAGCGCGGCGATCGGCTGGCGGATCGGTTGGACGCATCGTTACGGTCGCAGCATCCGCAGCCCGATCCTGTCACGCT
>JAYTQP010000105.1:0-5027 GCA_043746675.1 Rhodospirillales bacterium
CGGCGCGTGTCCGGACGGTTCGAGAACATAGCTGGCCCAGTCTAACAAGGACGTTATCACCGCAGTCGATGTCGGCACGTCTGGATCAGCACCGGGTGATGGTATGGGTTCAGGATTCGTGGGCAAACGGGATCTTCGGCCTGCCATCCAGGTCCTACTCTCTCTTATAACGCAAAAAGCGGCCTGCACGGTTTCCCGCACATGCCGCTGATCATGAAAAGGTTTATAGTCTTTTTTGGGGCAGGTGGGAAGGCTTATTTTCTCTTTTTTTGTCTTTTTTTTTGGATTTCTGAGACGATGCACGCAACCGCAATCGCCGAATGCGATTCTAAAGCATGATCCCTTCTGATAGACGAAACGCTCGCGCTCTAGGCATTTGTCTTGTCGCGTGAATCACGCCTTCTGGTATGTCAACCTCGAGCGATCACGCTCTAGGAGCCTGTCCGAGTAATCGGACCGGAATCGCCCATGCGCAATAATCAGTCTCCTGAACATGTCTCCGGAGTCTTTTGGTTCGCCTGAGAGCACAATGGCGTAAGAATACTTCAAGTTTCGTTGCAAAAGTGAATACTCGGATAGGCTCCTAGGGCATCGGGCGATCCGGTGGGGGCGTTGGCGGTTTTGTCAAAAACTGCCGACGCTTTTCCGTTCCTGGTCAAGCAACCGTTTCACCCGGTTTCCATCGGCAAATCCGCACTCGAAGCCCACTCCGACAGCGAAGCGTCATAAATCGCCACATCCGTATGCCCAAGCATCGTCAGCGCCAGCGCATCCGCACTCGCCGCAATCCCGCCGCCGCAATACACAATCACCTTCTTGTCCAACGCCCCGGCGCCGGAGAATTTTGTCCGCAGTTCGGCCGCCGGCCGCAATGTATTATCCGCCGGATCAAACAAGCTCGCGGCGGACACATTCACGCTCCCCTTGATCCGCCCGGGCCGGCCATAGGGGCTCACACCTTCGCCGGCATGTTGTTGCGGCAGCAGCGCGTTCAGGGTGCAGACCGCATCATTGCCGATCGCGCCGGCAACCGCCGCTTTGTCCACCATCAGTCCCGCCCGCAGAGTGGCGACGAAATGTTGCATCGGCCGCGCCTTTCCCGGCCCGGCTTCGATCGGCCGGCCTTCCTGCGTCCATTTTTTCCAGCCGCCGTCGAGCAGGGCGGCGTTGTCGAAGCCGAACACCCGCAGCAGCCACCACACCCGGCTCGCCCACCAGGCGTTGGCGGTGCTGTATAGGATCACCCGGGTTTTCGGCCCCACCCCGAGGCGCCCCATGGTTGCGGCGAACTGCGCGGCGGATGGCGTCATGAAGCGCAGTTTTTGCGCGTTGTCGGAAAGATCGGCCTGCAAATCGACAAACTGCGCCCCCGGCACGTGCCCACCCTCAAAATCCGCCCGCCCGGAAACAACAATATAGGGCCCGGGCGGATTGGGTTGCAGATGCACGGTGGCGTCCAGCACCACCACATCGGGATCATCCAGATGCGCCAACAGCCAGTCGCCGCCAACCAGATATTCCGGATGTGCAAACCCGTTCGCGTCCATAACCCCATTCCCCGTTTTTGTTCTTATGTTGAAAAGTTTTTTGCTTCTTTTTTCCAAAAAAGAAGCGCTTCCTACCCTATATTGGTCTGCCGCACCGCCGCCACCATCCGATCCAGAATCCGATCCACAATCCGCTCAGACGTGGCAAAATTGAACCGTGCAAACCGCTCCGCCCCGGGCATAAAGCTCTCCCCCGGATTGAACGCCACTTTCGCCCGATCGTGGAAAAAATCGAACGCGCTGCCGGTTGCCGGCAATTTCCGGCAATCGAGCCAAGCGAGGTAGGTTCCTTCCGGCTTGCGGATGCCGATGTCCGGCAGTTCGGCGGCAATGCGCGCGGCCACGCGGTCGCGCATGGCATGCAGGTGGGTCAGCACCTCATCCAGCCAGGGCTGCCCGGCGCCCCAGGCCGCCACGGTCGCATCGATCCCCACAATCCCCGGCGTGCCGAGCACCCGCTTGGAAACCCGGCGATGGAAGCGTTCCCGCAGTTCGCCGCAGCCGAAATACATCACCCCGCAGCGCAGGCCGGGGATGTTGAAGCTTTTGGTGGCCGAGGTGATGGTGATCGTGCGCGCGGCGACATCGGCGGCCAGCGCGCCGATCGGAACATGCCGGGCGCCTTGGTAAATCAGGTCGGCATGGATTTCATCGGACAGGATGATCAGATCATGCGCCACCGCGATCCGCCCGATGGCGTCCAGTTCGGCCCGCGCGAACACCCGCCCGGTCGGGTTTTGCGGATTGCACAGCAGCAGCATTTTCGTGGTCGGCACCGCCGCCAGCCGTTCCAGCGCGGCGAGGTCGAGTTCGTAGCGCGTGCCGTTGTCAAGCATTTCCAGCGGCACCAGGGTCCGCTCGCTGTCGTTTACCGCCATGTGGAATGGCGGGTAGGCCGGCACCGGCAGGATAACGCCGTCGCCCGGATCGGTCAGCGCGGCAATCACCGCGAACATGCCTTGCACCAGATCGCCGAGCGGCTGCACCAGGTCGAGATCGATGTCCCAGCCGAACCGGTCCGCCATCCGCGCCTTGAACGATGCCGCCAGGTAGCCTTCCGCCCCGCCATCCGGCCGGCTGGCGTAGCCGAAATCCTGATCGGCGACGATGCGTTCCATCGCCCGGCGGATCGGGTGGGCGACGGCGAAATCCATATCGGCAACCCAGGCCGGCAGCACGTCGGTTCCGTAGCGCTGCCATTTGGTGCTTTGGCGCGCGCGCAGATGATCAAGCGGCAGGTCGAAGCTGTTGGAGGTCATGGTTGCGTTAATCCGCTGTTGAACGTGGGCTGATAGAGCAGATTGAGCACGGGTTTTCGCGTGCACGCAAATTTTGCGATGCTGTGCCAAGCCGGCTAGAACAAGGCCAGATTTTCCGGTGGCCCGCCAGCCACCGCTTCATTATATTGACAGGATGCTTGCGAATGCGCATTTCGATCTTCGGCATCGGTTATGTCGGCGCGGTGTCGAGCGGGTGCCTGGCCTCCCTCGGCCATTCGGTGATCGGGGTGGATGTCGCCGCCGACAAGGTCGCCATGTTGAACCGCGGCCAGTCCCCGATCGTGGAAGATGAAATCGACGGTCTGATCGCGGCCGCGGTGCAAGCCGGCCAGTTGCGCGCCACCTCGGACGTTGCCGAAGCGGTGGCGAATTCGGAAATTTCCTTCATTTCGGTCGGCACCCCGAGTGCGGCTGACGGCAGCGTATCGATGGTTGCGGTCGATGCGGTGGCCAAGGCGATCGGCGCTGCCATCGGCGCCAAAACCGGCCCGCATATCGTGGTGATGCGCTCCACCGTCCCGCCCGGCACGGCACAAACCCGCGTCATCCCGATCTTGGAACGCCATGCCGGCCGCCGGCTCGGCGAAGGGCTGCAGTATTACAGCAACCCCGAATTCCTGCGCGAAGGCAGTTCGGTGCGCGATTTCCACGCCCCGCCCTTCACCCTGATCGGCGCACCGGATGGCGACGATGCGACCGCCCTGCGCGAACTCTACGCCCCGGTCGGCGGCGCCTTTCAGGTCACCAGCTACAAGGTCGCCGAGAGCGTCAAATACCTCTCCAATGTTTATCACGCGGTCAAACTCGCCTTCGCCAACGAGGCCGGGGCGATCCTCGCCGCCCATGGGGTGGATGCGCGCGAAGCCTTTCGCCTGTTCTGCGAAGACCGCGTGCTCAACATTTCCCCCGCCTATCTGCGCCCCGGCTTTTCCTTCGGCGGCTCCTGCCTGCCGAAAGATACCCGCAGCTTCCTCGCTTTGGCCGAGGCCGGCGGCGTCGCCCCCACGTTGCTGCGCCAGTTGCTGCCCAGCAACCAGGCCGGGATCGAGCGCGCCTATGAAGCCATCGCCGGCTTCGCCGCCGAATGCGGCGAACGCCGGGTGGCGCTGTTCGGCCTCGCCTTCAAGCAAGGCACCGACGATCTGCGCGAATCCCCGTTCGTTACACTTGCGGAACGGATGCTCGGCAAAGGCTTCGATCTGGCGATTTTCGACCGCTCGGTGCAGGTCGCCCGCCTCACCGGCAGCAACCGCGCATACATCAGCCGCGAAATTCCGCACCTGGAACGGCTGATGGTGGAAGCCCCGGAAGCGGCATTGGCTGGCCGCAAGATCGCCGTGGTCGGCCACATCGCCCCGGAAGACCGCCCGGCCATGCTGGCGGCGTTGGCGGGCCACGTGGTACTGGATCTGTCCGGCATGGCGGCGCTGCGCGACCACGCCGGTATCCGCTATCACGGGCTATGTTGGTGACAACGGGGTTGGTGACCGCGAAGCCGCGCCTGCTGTTCGTCAGCCCACGCTTTCTGTTTCCGATGAACGAAGGCGGCAAAATCCGCACCGCCAACACGCTCCGGCACATGAAGGGCGGCGCGTTCGAAATCATCCTCGCCACCCCGGTCCCGCCGAACCACGCGAACTTCACCCAGGACATCGCCGCAATCTGCGACCGCGTCCTCACCTGGCCGGCGCCCCGCGTCTCCCGCCTCGGCCGCGCTTTGGCGCTGCTCAACCGCCTGCCGATCTCCGTCGCCACAGACCGTTCAACCGCCGGCCGCGCCATCGTGCAAGCCGCCCTCGCCGAAAGTCCAGCCGTCACCGTGATCGATTTTCCGCACGCTGCAGTTCTGCTGCCGGATGCGCTGCCAAAGGCCTCGGTCCTGTTCACCCACAACGTAGAAGCCGAAATCTACCAGCGCCACGCCACCACCGCGTCCGGCCTGCTCCGCCACATCTGGGCCAGCCAGGCGCGCAAAATGGCGAAATTCGAAGCCCGGATCGCCCGCGCCGCCGGCCGCGTGATCGCCGTCTCGGCGCGCGACGCCAACGCCCTGCAAGCCCGCTACAATTTGCCGGCGGCCGACGCGATCGACACCGGCGTCGACCTCGATTTTTTCGCCTTCAACCCGGCCGAAAGCGAACCCATCCCCCCAACCGGCGGCCGCATCGTGTTCACCGGCGTGCTCGATTCCCCCGCCAAT
>JAYTQP010000106.1:0-3088 GCA_043746675.1 Rhodospirillales bacterium
CCGGTGCGATAGCCCTCGGTCATCAGCAGTTGCGCGGCGGAGGTGATCGCGCCGATCGCCAGCATCCCGGCAAGCCCGCTCAGGCTCGGCGTAACCCACACCGGCAGCACCAGCACCGCGGATAACAGGGTGCTGCCGATGCCGAACCAGGCGACGATCGCCATGTTGCTTTCGCCGGCCGCTCCCATCCGGCGGATGCTGATCATCGCCAGCGCCCAGCCGACCACGCCAACCAGCACCACGCCGACCGGGAACAGCGGCAGCCCCGCACGCTCCGCCCAGGGCCGCACCATCACCAGCACGCCCACCAGTCCCGCGATCACCGCCCCCCGACGGCGCCAGCCCACCACCTCGCCCAGCAGCGGCACCGACAGGATGGTGAGAAACAGCGGCATGCAGAAGCCGAGCGCGGTGTTGGTCGCCAGCGGCAGATGCGCGTAGCCGTAAAACGCAGTGATCATCCCGAGATAGCCCGCCGCCAGCCGCCCGACATGGCCCCACGGCGCCCGCGGACGCAGCGCCGCCAACCCGCCCTCGCGGAGCAGCAGCGGCACGGTCAGCACCGTCACCACCAGGCTGCGGAACAGCATCAGTTCCAGGGTCGGGTAGTCCGCCGACAGCACCCGCACCACCACGGCCGAGCAGGTATAGCCAAAGGAGGCTGCGAGCACGCATAAAATGGCGCGCCGCTGGGCTGAAACGTTCATTGTCGCGATCGTAGTCTGACCGCGCCGAAGCCGGCTAGCCCCTCACATCGACCAGCACCACTTCGCTTTCCGCACTGGCGCGAATGGTAACTTCACCCTCGCCGGCGATGGTCACGCCGTCGCGGGTGTTGGCGGCAACCCCGTTCACCGTCACCGCGCCGGTGGCCGGCACCAGATAGCCGACCCGCCCCGGCGCAAACCGATGGGTGACGGTCTGGCCGGCCGCCAAAGTGCCGGCGAAGACCGCCGCATCCGCATTCAACGGCAGTGCGCTGCCATCCGCGGCCGGACGGCCATCGGCCAGCGCAACCAGGCCGCCACCATCGGATTTCGGAAACTGCCGCGCCCCCCAGCCCGGCACGACACCCATCCGGTCCGGATGGATCCAGATCTGAAACAGGCGGGTCGGCGTGGCTTCCTCATTATATTCGCCGTGCACGATGCCGCTGCCGGCATGCATCACCTGCACATCGCCGGCTTCGGTGCGGCCTTCATTGCCCAGATTGTCGCGGTGGGTGATCGCACCCGCGCGCACATAGGTGATGATCTCCATATCCTTGTGCGGATGCAGGTCGAACCCCTTGCCAGGCGCGACTTCGTCATCGTTCCACACCACCAGGTTGCCCACCCCCATTCGCGCCCGGTCGCGATACTGGCCGAAGCTGAAATGGTAGCGGGCGTTCAGCCAGTCATTGCGGAAACGACCGAGATTTTCGAACGGCTGCACGCTTATCATAGCGAAAAGACTCCTGTTGGAACCGGTTAACGTTTAGATGGAACCGGGATCGCAAGATGAAAGAGGCCGCCAATGTATAGGCTCTATGCGCGCGCCGGATGGGGTTCGGTGCTGGTCGAAGCCCAACTCGCATTTTACCGCCTGCCCTTCACCCTGGAAGAAGTCGGCGACCTGTTCAAGGAACCGCAAGCCCGCGACCAGCTCGCCCCGGCCAACCCGATCGCGCAAATCCCGACCCTGATCCTACCCGACGGCACCGTGATGACCGAAAGCGCCGCCATCACGCTCCTCCTAGCCGACCTCACCGGCCGCGACGACCTGGTGCCCGCGCCCGCCGCCCCCGAACGCGCCCGCTTCCTGCGCTGGCTGATCTTCGTCGTCGCCAACATCTACCCAACCTTCACCTACGCCGACGACCCATCCCGCTTCGTCGGCGGCGAAGTTGGCCGCTCCACCCTGCGCGCCCATGTCGATGCCCACGCCCAGAAATTATGGCACATCCTGGACGCCGAAGCCGCCAGCCCCTGGTTTCTTGGCGAACGGTTCTCCGCAATGGATATCTTCATCGCCACCATGACCCACTGGCGGCCGAACCGGCCCTGGTTCAACGCCCATACGCCGAAACTGGCCGCCATCGCCGAAAAGACAGAGGCAATGCCGGTGCTGCACGCCACCTGGAGCCGAAATTTTCCGAAGGCGTAGGAGGTGGGAAGCACTTCTTTTTTGGAAAAAAGAAGCAAAAAACTTTTTCGACTTGGCTGCGCGGTTGCTGATGGCTTGCGTTCGAGGCCGGCGGCATTTTTTTGTTGCGGCAACCAACAAAGTTAGATATAACGACAACACCCTTATGGAGTAACCCGGCCGTCATGGAACCGTCCCTATCCCCCAACCCTGCGCTCTCTGCGGCGCATGCGCCGCATGCGCTGGCGCCCGAACTGGCCGCCCGGGTCGGGAAGATCATGGACAACCTCAAGGCGTTGATCGCACGGCGGTTTTTGAAGATGCCGGTGTTTTATCCGTTGATTATGCCGCTTTGGAAGCGGCTCAACCGCATCCAGCGGCGACTGAAGCGGGCGATGGAGTTGCACCTCGCAGTACCGCGGGCACGCAAATCCCGCGCCGGGCAGCCGCGCCCGGCGCGGGATGCCAGCGTGCCAGCCCTGCCGTAGAAGTTTGGCTGGTTGATCTGGGCGCTAGGGTGGGAAGCGGCGGGCTATGCCGGGCATCTGGAGCATTTGTTGCAGCAGCCGGAGGTCGCGGCAGTGATGGCGGCCTGCCCTCGGGCGCGGCGCGTGCTGCGGCCGATCGCGCGGATGCTCGCGCTGCGGATGCTCGATCCGGTGAAGAGTGTGCGGCCCGTCGCGGGCACAGCGCCGCCGAATTTTGCTGTGCCTGATGTTGGTGATTTGGGTTGTGGTGCCCTGGAGGCCGCGGTTGCGGATGAAATTGCAAAAAGCTGATCGGGTGAAATCGTCAATTTGCGTCCATTTTGTTACGATAGCAAAATAAAAATGTTGCTTTGTCGGTTCTATGGCAGGAACAGCACGTCTTCGATGCGGTCGGCCCCGGCGGCCAGCATGGCCAGGCGGTCGAACCCCATGGCGATGCCGGCGCAGGGGGGCAGGCCGTGGGTGAGGGCGGCGAG
>JAYTQP010000107.1:0-2202 GCA_043746675.1 Rhodospirillales bacterium
CTGGCTGGCTGATCAGCCCAACATCGACGCCGGCCGGATCGGCATCATGGGCCAGTCCTATGGCGGGTGGGTGGTGCTGGCGGCGGTGACCTTGCAGCCTGAACTCTGGAAGGTCGCAGTCAATTTCTACGGCATCGCGGATTTCGTCACGCTGCTGGAACGCACCGGCCCCTGGCGTGCCACCCATCGCGCTTACGAATACGGCTTTCCTGGCACGCATGATGCGCTGTTCGAGCAGATCTCGCCGATCCGCCATGTGCATAATGTGGTGGCGCCGCTGCTGCTGCTGCACGGCGACCGCGACCCGCGCGTGCCGATGCACGAGAGCGATACGTTCCACGCCGCGATGGAGGAGCGCCAGAAGAAAGTTCGTTATGAGCGCTTCACTTATGCCGGGCATGGCTTCATCCGGCCGGACCATCGGCGGCGGGTTTATGCCAGCGTCATCGATCATTTCGCGGCGCATCTCTGAAAGCCGAACAAGCATCATCCGCTGGAGTTGCCATGTATCTTATTGCACGTACGCATCGGCCTCTGGTTATGGGGCGCAATGGCGCGGTCGGCGCCAATCATCCGCTGGCGGTGCAGGCCGGCCTGGATATTCTGCGCGCCGGTGGCAATGCGGTGGATGCGGCCGTCGCTATCAGCCTGGCCTACACCGTCGTTGAGCCGATGATGTCCGGGCTCGGCGGGGATGGGTTCTATAACGTTCTGATCGGCGGCAAGCGGGTGGTAGTGAATGCCACCGGGCCGGCGCCGGCGGCCGCCAGCGTGGCGATTTTCGCCGGCGGGCTCGATATCACCGGGCCGCGCAGCGTGTCGGTGCCGGGGTGCCTCGCCGGGCTGGGCAGCATGCACGCCGCGCACGGCAAGCTGCCCTGGGCGCGGCTGGCGCAGGCCGCAATCTTGTATGCCCGCGAGGGCTACGCCGTTACCCACCGGCACGCCGAAATCGGCATCACCTATCGTGCCGTGCTGTCGCGCGATCCGCTCAGCGTCCGGGTTTTTGTCGATAAGAAGCTCGGCGACCTGATCGTTCAGCCGGAACTGGCGGCGACGTTGGAAGAAATCGCTGCCGACGGCGCGGAAACCTTCTATCGCGGCAAGCTCGCCAAGCGCCTCGCCGCCGGCATGGCCGCGCGCGGCACGCTGATCACCGAAGCCGACCTCGCCGCCTGCCATGCCGAGGTTACCCACCCGATCAGCATCCGCTATCGCGGCTATGAGGTGACGCAGACGCCGCCGAACTCGACCGGCTTCACCATGCTGCAAATCCTGAAAATCGCCGAGCGTTTCGATTTCGCCGCTTTGTCGGAGGTCGATCGCATCCATCTGCTGGTGGAAGCCAAGAAGCTGGCTTTCCTCGACCGCGAACGCTACGGCGCCGATCCGCGCTTTGGCGCGGTGCCGCTCGACCATTTGCTGTCGGACAGCTACGCCGACAGCCTCGCCGCGCGCATCGATCTGCGCCACGCCAGCAACAACCGGCCGCCGATCGCCGAGGCGGCCGAGGGCGATACCACCTACTTCACCGTGGTGGACGCCGATGGCAACGCGGTTTCCGGCATCCAGTCGCTTAATTCCGGCTTTGGGTCCGGCGTGATGGCGGGCGATACCGGCGTGTTGCTGAACAACCGCATGGCCTATTGGCACCTCGCTAAGGGTCACGCCAACCAGCTCATGCCCGGCAAGCGGGTGCGCCACACCATGAACGCGGCGATGGTGTTCAAGGATGACAAGCTCTGGGCCACGCTCGGCACGCCGGGCGCGGACAACCAGGTGCAGGTCAATGCCCAGGTGTTGACCGCGATGGTCGATCTTGGCGCCGATCCGCAAACTGCGGTCGAATCGCCGCGCTGGACCTCCAGCCAGACCGCGCAGGGCGCCAACTGGCCGCATGACGGCGACGGCAAGCTGACCATCGAGGCGGATTTCGGCAACACCGTGCTGTCCGACCTTGCCGCGCGCGGGCATGCCATCGGCGCGGTGCCGCACCTCAACGGCCCGTGCGCGATGCAGGTGATCCGGGTGCTGGATAATGGGGTGCGGATGGTTGGCTCGGACCCGCGCCGGGATGGCTGGGCGGGGGCTTACTAGAGCGCGATCCGTTCATATTGAATCGGTTGACGCACTCTAGCATGTTGTTTTATCGATCATCATCATCCGTTCAAATGAAGCCATTTGAACGGATGATGATCTAGG
>JAYTQP010000108.1:0-5947 GCA_043746675.1 Rhodospirillales bacterium
GCCATGATGTCCCAGCATCATGGCGGCGGTCCCTCCTTCCCAGGTGCAAAAATCCCGCGCCGGCCCTCCGCCGGCAGACTTCCCGAACGGACACTTAGATTTCGCCCGCGGCGGATCAGGTCACTTTACGGCGCAGGTTGAATTGCGGTTCGCGCCATTGGCCGCTTTGCATAACATCACGCAGGATTTCCACTGCATCCCATAATTCGGCGAAGCCGAGATAAAGCGGCGTCATGCCGAAGCGCAACACATCGGGCGCGCGGAAATCGCCGATCACCAGACGGGAAATCAACGCCTGCATGATCGGAAATGCATCGGCATGCGCCACCGAAACCTGGCTGCCGCGACGGTCCGGTTCGGCGGGGGAAATGACCGTCAGCCCAAACCCGGCGCAGCGTTGCGCGATCAGCCGGGCGAACACCCCCGTCATCGCCAGCGATTTCGCCCGCACGTCCGCCATCGGCGCTTGCAGCGCGATATCGACGCCGACCTCCAGCGCCGCGATGCTGATCATCGGCGCGGTCCCGACGGTGGCGCGCGCGATCCCCTCGGCCGGGCGGTAGCCGGTTTCGAACGCGAACGGTGCCGCATGGCCCCACCAGCCGGTCACCGGAAACCGCGCGCGGTCCAGCAGTGCCGGGTTGACATAGAGAAACGCTGGCGCGCCAGGGCCGCCATTGAGGTATTTGTAGCCGCAGCCGACGGCGAAATCCGCCCCGGCGGCGGCCAGATCGACCGGCACCGCGCCGGCGGAATGGGCGAGGTCCCACAATACCACCGCCCCGGCGTCATGCGCCGCCTTGGTCAGGCCTGACATGTCGTACATCGCGCCAGTGTGGTAATTTACATGGGTTAGCATCAGCACCGCAACCGTATCGTCCAGCGCCGCAGCAACCTCATGCGGTTCCACCAGGCGCAGTTCATGGCCGCGCGCCAGCAGTGCGGCGAGGCCCTCGGCGATATAGAGATCGGTCGGGAAATTGCCGCGCTCGGACAGGATCACCCGGCGTTGCGGCCGCAGATCGAGCGCGGCCGCAAGCAGCTTGAACAGGTTGATGCTGGTCGAATCGCCGACCGCGACGCCCTCCGCCGGCGCCCCGATCAGCCGGCCGATCTTGCCGGCGATCCGCGCCGGCAGATCCATCCAGCCGGCATCATTCCAGCTACGGATCAGGCCCTGCCCCCATTCCTGCTTCACCACCTCCGCCACCCGCCCCGCCGCCGCCTTTGGCAATGCGCCGAGCGAGTTGCCATCGAGGTAGATCACCCCCGGCGGCAACTCGAATTTTTCGCGAAAGCCGGCAAGTTTATCGGCGCGATCCATCGCCAGCAGATCATCACGGGTCAGGGGGGGATGCGACATCGGAAGACCTTTCCAGCTTTGTCTGCGTAACAAGTTCGGTTTCACTGGCCCGCAAGCGGCGGAAATGCAAGGGCGCTTGCGGTGGCCCTACCCCGCCCCGCTCGCCGCCAACCGCAGCACCGCGCGCACCCCGGGCGCATTGTCTTCCAGCACCAGGCCGCCGCCGTGCAGCACCGTAACGGCCTGCACCAGCGCCAGGCCGAGGCCGGAGCCTGGGGTCGATCGCGCCGTCTCGCCGCGGAAGAAGCGCTCGACCGCGCGGGCGCGATCGTCGGCGGGGATGCCGGGGCCTTGGTCGGCGACCTCGATTTCAACCCCGTTCGGCAGCGGTTTGGCGCGCAGCGTGATGGTGCCGTCCGGGGGGGAGAATTTCAGCGCATTGTCGAGCAGGTTGGCGATCGCCTGCTGGATCATTTCGCGGTCGCCGAACACGGTCAGGGCGGTTGGCAGGTCCAAGGTGAGGCGCTGACCGGCGTCTTCGGCGACCGCTTCGTAGAGTTCGCCGAGGTCGCGCAGAACAGCGACGATATCGACCGGGGCGAAGGCCGAGCGGCGGGCGCCGGCCTCGATTTCGGCAATCCGCAGCAGCGCCTGGAAGATGGCGACGATGCCGTCGAGGTCGGATTGGGCGCGTTCGATTGCAGCCCGCAGGGATGTTTCGTCCGTCGCATGGGCGGCGGCGTCCTCCAGGCGGATGCGGGCGCGCGCGATCGGGGTGCGCAGATCATGGGCGATGGCGTTCGATACCTGGCGCACGCCGTCCATCAGGCGGGTGATGCGTTCCAGCATGTCGTTGATGGTTTCCGCCAGCAGGTCGAATTCATCGCCGGTGCCGACCACGCGCACGCGGCGGGTCAGATCGCCGGCGCTGATCGCAGCGGCGGTGGCGGAAACATCGGCGAGCGTGCTGCGAAACAAATTGCGCACCGCCCAGGCACCGAACAGGCCGAGCAATACGGCGATGGCGGCGGCCGACAGCATGGCGTCGGCGATCACCCGGCGCAGTTGGGCGCGCACCGCGATGTCACGGCCGACCAGCAGGTGAAAGCCGCCCTCCAGATCGAAATAATGCAATCGCGCCAGGGTGCGGATGTGGCCCCGATCGATCGGCAGCTCGAACCAGTCCTGGTCCATCGTAACCCGGCCGGGCCATTGCGCCAGATTGCCGCTGATCCGGCGAAAATTCGGGCCAACTAGCAGATAGATCGCGTCGGCATCGACATTGCCGGCAATCCGCTGCTCGATGGTGGCGACCAGGCCGGGCAGGTCGGCGATCGCGTAGCGTTCGGACAGGCCTTGCGAGTCGGCATTGATCGCGGCATCGGTCTGCCGGTCCAGCAGGCCGGCGGTGGACCACCACAGGAAGGCCGCCAGCGCCGCCGCGCTCAGCCCGAACAGCGAGGCGTAGATCAGCCCGAAGCGCACCCCGGCGGAATGGAAGAACCGGTCCGCATCCGACGCGATCACCCCGGGCGCGCCGTCAAGCCGCGTCCGCGCGGAGCATGTAGCCGGCGTTGCGCACCGTATGGATCAGCGGGCTGGCGAACGGCTTGTCCACCTTCTGCCGCAGGCGGGAGACATGCACATCGATCACGTTGGTTTGCGGGTCGAAATGATAATCCCACACCCCTTCCAGCAGCATGGTGCGGGTGACCACCTGGGCGGCGTGACGCATCAAGAATTCCAGCAGGCGAAATTCGCGCGGTTGCAGGTCGATCTTCTGCCCGGCACGCCGCACTCCGCGCGACAGCAGGTCCATTTCCAGATCGCCGACCACGAGCTTGGTGGTTGGGCCTTCGCTTTTGCCGCGCCGGGCAAGCGCCTCGACCCGGGCGAGCAGTTCGGCGAAGGCGAACGGCTTGGTCATGTAATCGTCGCCGCCGGCTTTCAGGCCGCGCACGCGATCATCGACCTGCGCCATGGCGGACAGAAACAGCACCGGGGTGTTGTTGTTCTGCGAGCGCAGCGTTTCCAGCAGCCGCAACCCATCGACCCCGCCGGGCAGCATCCGGTCCAGCACGATCGCGTCGAAGCTTTCGCTGGCCGCCATGAACAGCCCGTCGCGGCCATTATCGGCGTGTTCGACCACGTGCCCGGCTTCCTTCAGCCCCTTGACGACGAAGTTGGCGACGTCCTTGTCGTCTTCGACCACCAGGATCCGCATGTCATTCACCTTCCTTGTTGACCGGGCGCCGACCGAGCGTGACGTCCAGCGATATTTCGCGCGCCTGCCGGCGCAACCTGATCTGCACCACGCTACCTGGCGATACTGCGGTTACCGCCTTGATCACGTCACGCGCATTTTCCACTTTCTGTCCGTTCACCTTAAGAATAATGTCGCCCTGCCGCAGCCCGCCGCGAGCGCCGGGGCCGCGGGCGACCATGTCGGTGATCCCGGCGGCCACCGAAACCCCGGCATTGTTGGGCACGTCGGTCAATCCAACGCCGAGATAGCCGCGTTCGATCCGTCCGTTGGAGCGCAATTCGGCGACCACCCGGCTGACAACGTCGGACGGGATGGAAAAACCGATGCCGACCGAGCCGCCGCTGGGCGAATAGATGGCGGTGTTCATGCCGACCACCTTGCCGTCCATGGTGAACAGCGGGCCGCCGGAGTTGCCGGGATTGATGGCGGCGTCGATCTGGATGAAATCATCCACCCCGCCGGCGCCGCCGAGGTCGCGGCCACGGGCGGAAACGATGCCGGCGGTGACCGAGCCGCCGAGGCCGAACGGGTTGCCGGCGGCCATCACCCAGTCGCCCACTTCCAGCGCCTGGCTGTCGCCCCAGGTAACGGCCGGCAGTCGAGCCGAGGGCGTGACCTTGATCACCGCGATATCGGTCAGCTCATCGGCGCCGACCAGCTTGGCCGGCAGCGAGGTGCCGTCCGACAGGCTGACCACGATGGTGTCGGCATTGCCGACCACGTGGTAGTTGGTGACGATGATGCCGCCGGCATCGATGATGAAGCCGGACCCGGCGCCCTTCACCTGCTGGCGCTGCTGGCGTTCGCGGAACTGGCGGCGGAGTTGCGGCGGCAGCACATCGAGCGGATCGCGCTGGGCGACCGTTTCGGTGACGGCGATGTTCACCACCGAGGGCAGCACCTGCTTGACCAGGGGGGCAAAACTATCCGGCCCGCTGCGCGCCAGGCTGGACCAGGCGGGCAGCAGCAGCACGGCGGCAAGCAGCAGGCGGCGGGTCGGCATACGGGTACTCCAAACGGATGCACATCGAATGATAACGTTCAGGTGGCGATTCTGCCCGGGCAACTCAAGTTTCCATTCTGTTAACTGTGCGGAAGTTTCTGCGACGATGCCGCTGCCGGGTTTTCCGGCCAGGGATGCTTGGGGTAGCGACCGCGCATGTCCTTGCGCACCTCCGCCCATGCCCCACGCCAGAAATTCGCCAGGTCGGCGGTGATGGCGACCGGGCGGCCGGCGGGGGATAGCAGGGCCAGGCGCAGTTCGGCGCGGCCTTCGGCGAGGCGCGGGGTGACGGCGAGGCCATAAAACGCCTGCGCGCGGGCGGCGGCGAGCGGCACCGGCTGGGTGTAGTCCACCGCCGCGCGGCCGGCGGGCAGCGGCAGGTGGGTGGGCAGGGCTGCATCCAGCCGGCGGGCCTGATCCCAGCTTAGCAGGCCGCGCAGGATGGCGGGCAGATCGAGCCGATCCAGGCCGGCGATGCGGCCGATGCCGTGCAGATGCGGCGCCAGCCAGCCCGGCTTGCTGGCGGCCAGAGCAAGGTCGGACAAATCCGGCCAATCCGCTTCCAGCCGCGCCATCAGCGCCACGCGGGCCTGGAACTGGCGGGCTTCATCGGTCCAGGGCAGCGCGTCGAGCGCCACCTCGGCGGCCAGTACATCAGCGATTTCGCCGGGTTCGGCGATCTCGGTGCGGTCTTCCAGCACCAGCACGCCGAGCCGGCGGCGCCGGCGGGCGAGCACCGAGCCGCTGACCGGGTCCATGCTGGTTTCGACCGTTTCGGTGATGCGGGCGCGCAGCACGGCGGGGAGATCGTCCAATTGAAGTTCGGCGGCCAGCCGGATGCGGGCGCTGCCTTGCAGTTCGAGCGCCGCCACCACCAGCAGCTTGGCGCGCGATAGCGGGTCGGCCAGGGAGAGTTTGCCGCCACCGCCGCCGGACAGGCGGAAGCTGCCGGGCTCACCACGGCGCTGGGCGATGCGGTCCGGAAAGCCGGCGGCGAGCAGGCGGCCGGGGTCGCCCCCAGGGACGATGTCGGCGGCTACTTCGCGCAACCGCAGACGGTTGCGATACTGCCGCGCGGCCTGGCGGATGCGGTTGACCGCGCCGCGATCGACGTCCCCGGCGCCGTCCAGCGCCGCCAGCCGCAGGCCAATATCGGCGTTGGCGTCGCGCGCCCGCAGCGGATCGCGCTCTTCCAGGATGGCGGCGAGGTCGGCGGCCAGGGCGGCTTCGGCGGGCGATTCCGCCGCCAGCATCATTGCCGAAAGGCGCGGATGGCCGCCAAGCTGTGCCATCCGGCGGCCGAGCGGCGTGATCCGCGCTTCCGCCATGGCGCCGAGCTCGGTGAGCAACGCGGCGGCGGCGGTCAGTGCGCCGG
>JAYTQP010000109.1:0-4346 GCA_043746675.1 Rhodospirillales bacterium
CATATCCAGTGCGCGGACCGCCATCCCGGTGCACCAGGCCCCCATCTGCAAGCGCCGCACCGTCAGCCGCAACTGCATCGGCGCGAACCCCTTGCCCTCACGCCCGAGCAGTTGGCTGGCCGGCACCCGGCAATTATCGAACACCACCTCGTAGGTGCGCCCGCCGCCCAGCATCACGATTTCACGTTCGACGATAAAACCCGGCGTGCCACGATCGACGATGAATGCGGTCACCCCGTCCGCCCGCTTGCCCTCGCCGGTGCGCGCCATCACGATGGTGAAGTCGCAATACGGCACCCGGCTGATCCAGATCTTGCGGCCGTTGATCACCCAGTCCTCGCCATCCTGCACCGCCCGGGTCAGCATCCCGGCCGGATCGCCGCCAGCGCCAGGTTCGGAAATCGCGATTGCCGATTTCATCGCGCCGGCCGCATACGGCATCAGATAGCGCCGCTTCTGGTCCGCGTTGGCCACCGCCATCAGCATGTGCAGATTGGGCGAGTCGGGCGGAAAGGTGAACGGCACGCAGGTGCGGCCGAGCTCCTCGTTGACCGCCATCAGCGCCACCGCCGGCAAATTCGCCCCGCCCAGCGCCTCCGGCACATCCAGGCCCCAAAGCCCGAGTTCCTTACACTGCGTCAGCAGCGGCGCCTCCTCGGCCTCGGTCAGGCCGAGCTTGCCGCCCGCCGCCTCCCGCGCGATCACCGCGCGCTCCAGCGGCATCAATTCCTGGTCGACGAACTTCGCCACCAGATCTTTCAGCATCCGGTGTTCTTCCGACAATTCAAACATCACCACCCTCCCGTAGCCGCCATCATCCCGCCGGCAACGCCGCAGGGCAAGCGGCCGAGGGTAAAGCCCGCTTAAAGCCGCCCGTAAGTATCCTCGAAGCGAACGATATCATCTTCGCCGAGATAGCTGCCAGACTGCACCTCGATCAGGGTCAGCGGGATACGGCCAGGATTTTCCATCCGGTGCACACAGCCGAGCGGCAGATAGGCGCTCTCATTCTCATGCAGGGTCAGAATTTCGTCGTTGCGGGTCACGATCGCGGTGCCGCCGACCACCACCCAGTGTTCGGCCCGATGGAAATGCTTTTGCAACGACAATTTGGCCCCCGGCTTAACCACGATGCGCTTGACCTGAAACCGGGTGCCCTGGATCAGGCTCTCGTAAAAGCCCCAGGGGCGGTAAACCCGATTATGCGCGGTGCCCTGCGGCCGCTTCTGGGCGCGCAGCCGGTCAACGATTTTCTTCACCTCCTGGGCACGGTCGCGGTGCATGGCGAGCACGGCATCCCCGGTCACCACCAGCACCACATCCTGCAAGCCGACCACCGCGGTCAGGGTGCCGTCGCTGCGCACGTAGCAGTTGGTGGCGTCTTCCAGCAGCACGTCGCCGAGCGCGACATTGCCGGCCGCGTCCTTGGCGCCGAGCTCCCATAGGGCGCCCCAGCTTCCAACATCGGTCCAGCCAAGGGTGGCCGGCACCACGGCGGCGCGATCGGTGCGCTCAGCCACCGCGTAATCGATGCTGATCGCCGGGCTGGCGGCGAAGGCTGCCGGCTCTAGCCGGATGAAGTCGAGGTCGGTTTCCCGTTTGCTGACAGCGGGGCGGACCGCTGCTACCAGGTCAGGCGCGTGGCGCTCCATTTCCGCGATCAGGGTGGCGGCAGTGAACACGAACATGCCGGAATTCCACATATGCCGGCCACCGGCCACGAAATCCGCAGCCGTTGCAGCACTCGGCTTTTCGACGAAGCGGGTCACCGCATGGGCGCCCTCGATCCCCGCCAACCCGGCGCCGACTTCGATATAGCCGTAGCCGATCTCAGCAGCGGTCGGCTGCATGCCGAAGGTCACGATATGGCCGGCCTGGGCGGCGCGCGCGGCAATCGCCAGCGCGTCATGCAAGGCGGGCAAATCCTGGATCGCATGGTCAGCCGCCATCATCCACAAAATGGCGTCCGGGTCGCGCTCCGCCACCAGCAGAGCGGCGGCCAGGATGGCGGGCGCGGAATTGCGGCCGACCGGTTCGAGCAGAATGCGGGTGTCGGCAATGCCGGCTTCGCGCAACTGTTCGGCCACCATAAACCGGTGCTCGTGGTTGCAAACCACGATCGGCGCGGCGAAGCCAGCGCCGACCGCGCGCAACGCGGTTTCCTGGATCATCGAATGCTGCCCGATCAGCGGCCAGAACTGCTTGGGAAAACTCTCCCGCGACACCGGCCAAAGCCGCGTGCCGGTGCCGCCGGACAATATCACGGGCACAATTACGGGGCTGGCATCCGGCATCGATCGCGCGCTCCTGGTCGGCATGATCGGCTGTATAGGCGGGCGCCCCGGTTTGCGTCCAGCAAGCCGCCCCGCTTCCAGCAAGCCGCCCCGCTTCCAGCAGCTGCCTTGCCGGGGCGCGCCCGCCTGCGCATGATGCGGCACCTTTTCCCAGCGAGCACAGCATGACCGCATCCCCCATCGCCAACGATCCGCAAGTCGCCATCCGCGACATCGTCGCCGCAATCGAGCCCGGCCTGATCGAAATCCGCCGCGACATCCATGCCCACCCGGAACTGGCGTTCGAGGAAGTGCGCACCGCCGGCGTGGTGGCGCGCGAACTCGAACGGCTCGGCGTCCCCCACCAGACCGGGGTCGCCAAAACCGGCGTGGTCGGGCTGATCGCGGGCGGCCGGCCCGGCAAGGTGCTGATCATCCGCGCCGACATGGACGCCTTGCCGATCCACGAGCAGACCGGCTTGCCCTACGCCAGCACGATCGACGGCAAAATGCACGCCTGCGGGCACGACATCCACACCACCACCCTGCTGGGCGTGGCCGCCGTCTTGCAGCAACTGGCGCCGCAACTCGCCGGCACCGTGAAGCTGATCTTCCAGTCCGCCGAGGAAGCCATCGGCGGCATGCAAGTCATGCTGGATGAGGGCATTCTGCAAGCCCCGAACGTCGATATCGCGCTCGGCTTCCATAACAACCCGACCAATCCGGTCGGCCGCTTCGGCTTCACCCGTGGCCCCGGCCTGGCGGCGGCCGACACGTTCGAGGTCACCGTCGGCGGCAAATCCGGCCACGCCGCCCGCCCGCACCATTCGGTGGACCCGGTGGTCGCCACCGCCCATCTGATCACCCAGTTGCAAACCGTGGTGTCCCGCGAAGTAGACCCGATGCAGCCGGCCGTGGTCACCGTCGGCATGGTGCATGGCGGCTCGGCGCCCAACATCATCCCCGATAGCGTAACCTTTCGCGGCACCGTGCGCACCTTGCACGCCGAATCGCGGGATGTGGCGGAAGCCGCCATCAAGCGCCTTTGCGCCGGCGCCGAAGCCAGCATGCGCGTCGTCTGCACGGTAAAATATCGTCGCGGCGTGCCGGCCTTGATCAATGACGATACGGTGCTCGACCCGACCATCGCCGCCGTGCGCAAGCAACTCGGCGACGTGGTGGCCGAGCGCGGGCCGAGCATGGGAGCCGAGGATTTCGCCCTGCTGAGCCAGCTCATCCCCAGCTTCCAACTCGGCATCGGCTCCGGCGCGCCGGGCGGCACCGAAGGGCTGCATAATTCGCGCTACGCCCCGGATGAAGCCTGCATCGGCCTCGGCGTGCAGGCATTGTCACGCGCCGCGTTGGAGTTGCTGTCCTGAAAATCTGCGTTTTCGGCGCCGGCGCGATCGGCGGCCATCTCGCCGGCCGGCTGGCCAAGAACAAGATCGACGTTTCCGTGGTGGCGCGCGGGGCCCACGGCGCGGCGATCGCGGCCAATGGCCTGACCGTGCGCACCCCGTCGGAAACCTTGCACAGCCGCCCAACGGTCGGCAGCCCGGCCGAACTCGGCCCGCAGGACGCGGTGATCGTGGCGACCAAGGCGCCCGCCCTGCCGGCCGTCGCCGCCGCCATCGGCCCGCTGCTGGGGCCGGATACGGCGGTGCTGTTCGCCATGAACGGGGTGCCCTGGTGGTATTTCCACCAGCATGGCGGCCCGCACGACGCCCGGCGGCTGCCGATCGTCGATCCCGGCGACCAGCTATGGACCGAAATCGGGCCGCAGCGCGCCATTGGCGGCGTGGTCTATTCCGCCTGCGAGGTCAGCGCCCCCGGCGTGATCGCGGTCGCCAACGCCACCAATCGGCTGGTGCTGGGCGAACCGGATGGGCAGATCACCCCGCGCCTGACCGCGCTGGCCACCGCCTTGCGCGATGACGGCCTGCTGATCGACCTGACCCAAGCGATCCGCCAGGAAATCTGGGCCAAGCTATTGATGAACCTGTCGAGCGGCCCGATTGCGGTGCTAACCCAATCCGCCCCACAGGACTATTACCGCGAACCCGCGGCCGAAGC
>JAYTQP010000110.1:0-2150 GCA_043746675.1 Rhodospirillales bacterium
ATGTATGCCAGCCTCGCCATCGGCGACGGCGCCAACGATCTGGCGATGATCCGTGAAGCCGGCCTGGGCATCGCCTACCACGCCAAACCCATCGTCGCCGCCGAGGCCCGCGCCCAAATTCGCTTCGCCGACCTGCGCGCCGCCTTGTTCGCCCAGGGCTACCCGGCCAGCGCCTTCCGCACCGACTAGCCGATCCCCACCAGCACCGCCCCATCCTCGATTTTCACCGGAAACGGCTTCAGGTCCTCCTCGATCGGTGCCCCCAGCCCCTTGCCGGTGCACACATCGAACTGCCCGGCATGCAGCGGACATTCGATAATCGTGCCCTCCAGCCACCCATCCGTCAGCAGCGCGAACGCATGCGTGCACACATTATCGGTGCAAAATACCCTGCCATCATCGAGATGGTAGATCGCCAGATTCAGATCACCCACCGTCACCCCAAGCGCCGACCCCGCCGCGATGTCATCGATCCCGGCAACCCGCACCCAGTTTGTTGCGTCATTCATCCATCCGACCCTTGCGCGATTGAAACCTGCCGCACCATGCCCGATGCGAATGATTCTGTCGCCGGTAGCGTGCCACCGCGATATGCCGTACTGTTCGACCATCGCGATTCCGAGGAGGTGCCATGTCCCCCGATCGTCCGCTGACGCTTCCGCGCCCCGCCATGCTGATCCCGCTGCGGCCGACGTCTTTTTGCGCCCGCTGCGACCAGCGCGCGGTCAGCGTCTGTGCCGCAATCCAGGATGCGGATTTGCACCATCTGGCCGCCGCCGCCACCCCGATCCTGATCCCCGCCGGGCATGGCTTCATCGGCGAGGGCGACTGCGCCAACAGCTTCTACAATATCACCCAAGGCACCGCCCGCCTGTTCAAGCTGCTGCCGGACGGGCGGCGCCAGATCACCGGGTTCGCCGGCCCCGGCAGCTTCCTCGGCCTGGCGGCAAACAAATATTATGCCTTCGGCGCCGAGGCGATGGACCCGATGCGCATATGCCGGTTCAGCCGATCCGACATGACCGCGTTGCTGGAGGATTTCCCCGCCCTCGAACAGCGCCTGCTGGCGGTGGCCTGCAGCGAACTGGCGCTGGCGCAGGAACAAATGCTGCTGCTCGGGCGCAAAACCGCGCGCGAGCGGCTGGCGAGCTTCCTCGTCAACCGGGTTGCCGCCACACCGCATTGCCCGCACCCGCCGATGTCCAGCCAGCCGCAAAGCCTCAACCTGCCGATGTCGCGCGCCGATATCGCCGACTATCTCGGGCTGACCATCGAAACCGTCAGTCGCACCTTCAGCAAGCTGCGGGCGGAACAACTGATCGCGCTGCCGAGCGCCGGCGAGGTTATGTTCCGCGATCTCGACGCCCTGCAGGCGGTCGCCAACGGCGAAGGTTAACCCGCATTTTAATCCGTCAACCGATGCACGTCATGCGCCTGTAGCCCGATATCGGCCGGCGGCATGGCGAGCCAGTTCTTGTGTTGCAAGCTGCGCTGTGTGTCGGCCAGGCCGTTCTGCCAGTGTTCGCGCATCGTAACGGCGGAAAATTCATAGTCCTTGGCATCGCTTTCGTAAGCCGCCTGCTGGTAGATCAGTTGGATCAGGCTAACCTTCGGCAGGCGTTTCAGATCGGCGAATAAGTCCGCATCCTCCGCGCCCAGCGCGCCGGCGGGGATCTTTTCCAGCAAGCCGCGCATCCGCAGTTTCATCCTGTAAAGCTGGCGGTAGACATCGGTGGTCATCCGGGTCCGGCTGGAATACTGGATGTCTTTCATGCGCGACATCACGCCTTGCATGTCGCGCGGCACCGGCCCGCGGGCGCTGAACAGATCGACCTGAAACGCCAGCGTGCTTTCATGCCCGATATGATCGAGCACATGCGCCAGCGGGGTGTTCGATACCAGCCCGCCATCCCAGAAATAATCTGTCCCCAGCGCCACCATCGGCAGCGCCGGCGGCAGCGCCCCGCTGGCCATCACATGGTCCGGCGCGATCTTGTTGCGCGCATTGTCGAAATAGAAAAAATTGCCGCTGGCGACATTCACCGCCCCGCAGGCGAAGCGGGTGCGGCCGGTGTTCAGCAGGTCGAAATCCACCAGCCGCAGCAAGGTTTCGCGCAACGGCGCGGTGTCATAAAAACTAGTCGCCTGTG
>JAYTQP010000111.1:0-2579 GCA_043746675.1 Rhodospirillales bacterium
CCCGCTGCTTCGCTGCCGGGGATGAACGGGGGGTCCGGGCGGAACTGGTACTGACCCGCTAACATTAAAACGTCTACATATTGAACCCCTCGGGCGCGAATGCGGACCTGAATCTCCCCCAATCCGGGCGGCGGAGGGTCCGGCAAGTCGCGCAACGCGAGCACTTCCGGCCCGCCAAAGGCTTCGCAAACCATTGCTTTCATTGAAAACTCCATGTGTTGCCCGGCATCATGCCCCATCGGACCGAGCACGGGAAACCCCCGGCGCGGGCACGATTGCAATGTGTCAATTCTGTAGTTTATTGTCCTGCGAATAGGCTTTAGAATGCCAGGGTAGGCTGAATGGGGCTCTCGCATGCAATCCATCGACACGATCACGCCGGTAACCGGCGAACCAGCCAGCGTCGATCTGCTGCTGTTTCGGACGGCGCCGGTTTTCAGGGATGTCGATGAGGCCGGTTTGACCGGTCTTTCGGCGATCTCCACGCTGCTGACGGTACCGGCAGGCACCATGTTGTGCCGCCAGGGCACGCCGGCGGAGCACCTGCTGGTGATATTGGAAGGCCAAATCGCGCTGGAAAACGTCGCGACGTCCGGCGCCAGCGCCGTGGTGGAGGTCGTGCAGCCCGGTGGCCATTGCATGTTGAGCGCGGTCTTGAGTGGGTTGCCCGGCCTGATGAATGCGCGAACCATCTCGCCTGCCAGGTTAATCGGCGTCGAAGCCGCCGGCTTGCGGACGCTGCTGCACCGGGATGTGTCTGTCGCCGCCGCCTTGCTGCGTGCCGAGGCCATGGAATTCGGCGCCATGGTCCGTCAGGTGTGCGACCTCAAGCTGCGCACCACGGCCCAGCGGCTGGGCTGCTATTTGCTGGAACTGACCGAAGAGACCGCCGACAACACCGTTTCCTTACGGCTGCCCTTCGACAAGCGGCTGCTCGCGGCCCGATTGGGTTGCCGGCAGGAGAATCTGTCCCGCGCATTCGCCGCGCTGCGCCGTCTCGGAGTCGAAACCCACGGCGCCCGGGTCACGTTGCACGACATCGCCAGCCTGCGGGACTACGCGCTGACGGACGCTTAGCCCCTGCCGCGGTAGCCGGGCACGTCCTGCGCCGGGATCCACGCGCCCTCGGGTGGGGTCCCGGTTTGCCAAAACACGTCGATCGGAATGCCGCCGCGCGGATACCAATAGGCTCCGATGCGCAGCCATCGCGGCGTGAGCAGATCCACCATCCGGCGCGCGATCAGCATGGTGCAGGCTTCATGAAACGCGCCATGGTTGCGAAACGATGTCAAAAACAGTTTCAATGACTTGCTTTCCACCAGCCAGTCACCTGGCACGTAGTCAAGCACGATATGGGCGAAATCCGGCTGTGCCGTCAGTGGACACAGGGAGGTAAACTCGGGTGCGGCGAAGCGCACCAGATAGGACAGACCGGGCTGCGGATTGGGCACGCGCTCCAAAACTGCCTGGTCGGGGGAGTCCGGTTGACGCGTGGCGTGACCCAACTGGGTCAGGCCGGCATAGCTTTCGGTGGAATGTTGATCTGTCATGCCGCTGAGTCACCCTCCGTCCAGCAGGCCCGCACAGACTGCAAGTGCGCGTCGAGCCGCTTCTCCAAGATGGCTGCTCGCATACCGTGCATCAGATCCTGATAATAGGTGAGATTGTGCCAAGTCAGCAGCATCGGCCCTAGCATTTCCTCGGCACGAAACAGATGATGCAGGTAGGCGCGCACGTGGCGCGTGCACAATGGGCAGGTGCAGCCTTCATCCAGCGGCCGGTCGTCATCGGCAAAGCGGGCGTTGCGCAGGTTGAAAATGCCTCGGCGCGTGAAGGCGCGCGCAGTGCGGCCGGCGCGGGTCGGCATTACGCAGTCAAACATGTCTACGCCGCGCGCAACCGAGCCGAGCAGATCGTCCGGCGTGCCGACTCCCATCAGATAGCGCGGGCGCACCATGTCCAGCCGCGGCACTGTGAAATCAAGCACGTCAAACATGCCGGCCTGACCTTCGCCGACCGCCAGGCCGCCGATGGCAATACCCTCGAACTCGATACGAGCCAGCGCGTCCACGGATCCTGCCCGTAGGTCAGGGAAGACGCCGCCCTGAACGATGCCGAATTGGCCATAGCCCTCACGTGGCACGAAGGCCGCGCGCGAGCGGGCGGCCCAGCGCATGGACAGCTCCATCGAGATGCGCGCCTGCGACTCGGTAGCGGGAAACGGAGTGCATTCATCGAAGCACATGGTGATGGTGGCATCGAGCAGATGTTGGATTTCAACGGAGCGTTCCGGCGTGAGACGGTGCTGGCTGCCGTCGATATGGCTGCGGAATGTCACGCCACCTTCGTCCATTTTCCGCAGCCCTTCCAGCGACATCACCTGGAAGCCGCCGCTGTCGGTCAGGATCGGCCCCGCCCAGTCCATCATCCGGTGCAGGCCGCCGAACTGCGCCACCCGCTCGGCGGTCGGGCGCAGCATCAAATGGTAGGTGTTGCCCAGCACCATGCGCGCGCCGGTCGAGCGCACCGCGTCGGCGGTCATCGCCTTGACCGTCCCGGCGGTGCCGACCGGCATGAAC
>JAYTQP010000112.1:0-3031 GCA_043746675.1 Rhodospirillales bacterium
CAACTCAACCGTGCCATGCGCCTGCCCCGCATGCTCCAGGGCCGCGAGCGCATAGGCATAGGTGGCAATGTCGGATTTGCTGACCGCCGCGCCGCGCCCATACATCCAGCCATCGCGAATTTCCGCGCCATACGGATCGGCGGTCCAGCCATCGCCGGGCGGCACGACGTCGCCATGGGCGTTCAGCGCGATCACCGGGCCAGGGCCGAAACGCCGCCGCACCACCAGATTGGTCGCCGAAATCATGCCATGCGCGCGGGCGAGTTCAATCGGCACCGGATGGCGTTCCACCGCGAACCCCATGGCTTCGAGCAGGCCGGCGGTGACCTCGGCATGGCGGGCGCAATCGCCCGGCGGATTGTCCGACGGGGTGCGCACCAAGGCTGCCAGCATTTCGGTTTGCGCGGTGCGGCGCACGGCCAGGAAGTCAGCGATCACGGTTTTTGCTCCAGGCAACGATGATGCGCGGTCATGCCACGTCGATGCGATCCCGCCAAGAAGATCGTACCGCAATTGCGTGTTCTCGGACCGCCGCACGTCGTGCTACAAACGCGCGATGGTCGTTCATACCAAAGCAGCCTCGCGCATTACCCGTCAGCCCGCCGCCCCGCAAACGGCAGAGGAAGCGGCGCTGCGCGATATTGAGCGGAATTTGCCGGCACTGCCGCGCAGCGTCCACGGGGTAACGTTTCGCCTTGGCGAAAACTGGCAAGGTGAACCCGCGATGTGGATCGTGGTGCAAGCTGATGACGACCTGAAGCCGAGTAAGAAAAAGCTTGAGACATTGCAGGCGTTCACCGACGAAATTCGCCAGCTAATTTTTGCGAGCGGCATCACCCGTTGGCCGTACGTCGATATCGAAACAAAGTAGGCACCCTTGACCTATCAGCGGGATCTGCTGGATCAAGCCGACCATCTGTCGCAGCTCGATCTCAAAAGGCCGAAGCAGGCGAATCTCCGCCGCGCGATATCATCAGCTTACTATGCCGTTTTCCACCTTCTCGTCGACGCCGGCGCCAACGAGTTCGTGCCGGCCGCCAGCAAAAACCTACGGTCGCGCATCCAACGCGCTTTCAATCATGGCGAGATGGATAAGGTTTGTGCGGGGTTCGCCGGTGGCACGCCGCAACAGCCGATTATCGCCATGATCGGCCTGCCGCTGGAGCGGCCACTTGTTTCGGTCGCCCAGGCCTTTCTCGACTTACAGGAAGCACGTCACGAGGCCGACTATGACAATGACAAGATGTGGAGCCGCTTGGGCACGAAAAACTTGGTCGCCCTGGCGCGATCTGCGTTTGCGAACTGGGAATCCGTCAAGTCGACACCAAATGCGAAAGTGTTTCTCGCTGCCTTGCTTCTGCACAAACACTGGAACCGATAGGGTCACGCGCTCCAAGCCGTTCGGCCCCGGATATATTCCAGCCGATAAATCCCGCGCTCCATGCCATGTGCGCCGGCGTTCGCCAAGGCTTCGTGCGGCAACAGGCCGTCGAACGCTGCCGGGTCGGTGGCTTCGACCAGCAGAAACCACCCCGGCGGCGGTTTGATGTCGGTGCGACCCTGGCTTTCGGCGCTTTGGACGGCGCTGGCCGCACGGTCGCCCGCGCCGAGATGGACGCCACAGACGCGCGGCGCGTTTGCCGCATCGGCCAGCAAATGCCGCAGCACGGTAGCGTCATCGAGATCGAAACGGATCGTCAGCAGCGCGCCGCCCATGCCGGGGCCGCGGCTATCGGCAACCTTGGCCAGCACACGAAACGTGTCGCGGAAATGCGCGGTGACGCGTTTGGTCCAGGGCGTCGGCGCGTTCAGCCGGGTGGCGTAGTCCTGGCCTTGGGCGACCTGCAAGGTTTCCAGCTCGTAGAGGGTAAAAAATTCCGGCCGGGTTGCGACATCGGCGGCGATATAGCGCCGGCCACGGCGGAAGCCGGGGATGCCGACGCGTTCGGGGATATGTTCATCGTTGTGCCAGGCGTAGAATTCATCCCGCCCTTCCGGTGCGATGCCGTTCCAGATCGCCACCATAGCTTCGCCAGCCAGCATCAGTAGGTCGCCCGCCCGCCGGACAGGTCGAACACCGCGCCAGTGGAAAAACTGCAATCAGGCCCACAGAGAAACGAAACCATCGCCGCCACTTCCTCGACCTCGGCAAATCGTCGCATGGGGATTTTCGCCAGCAATTCGGCCCGCCTGGCGTCGCTGATTTCCCGCTCCATCGCGGTTTTCACCACTGCGGGCGTGATCGCGTTGACCAGGATACCGGCCTCCGCCAGTTCCTTGCCGAGCGCTTTGGTCAGCGCCAGCATGCCGGCCTTGGCGGCGGCGTAGACGCTGCCCTCGGCGGTGCCTTCTTTCGCCTGGATGGATGAAATCAGCACGATCCGGCCTTTGTCCAAGCCGGGATTGCCAAGCATGTGCGGCACCACCGCCCGCACGGTCAGAAACGCCGAGGTGAGGTTGGTATCCAGCACCCGGCGCACGTCGGCCGGATCGATCTCCCAAACCTTGGCGACCGGGCCAAGAATACCGGCATTGATCACCACCGCACCGATTTGCCCGGCCGCCACGGCGGCGCGCTGCAAGGCTCCCGCATCGGTCACATCCACCGCAACATCGTCCGGTCCGGGCGCGATCAGGTCCCAGCTAATCGGGCGAAACCCGTCACGCCCCAACCGGGCGCGCACGGCCACCCCAATCCCGCCGGCGCCACCGGTAACGATCGCCGCCGGTGTCATTTCGGTAACAAATCGTTGGTCCAGAAGCTGGCGGCCGGAAGTTCGGTTTTCAAATCCTGAAACTCCTTCATCAGCGCCAGGGTCGAAGCCCAATCCTTCGCCGCCATCCAGCCGATCGGCTTGCCCGCGCCGGACGGGCTGCGCATCAGGGTCAGCCCGGCCTTGAGTTGCGCCAGCGAGAGCGCGCGGTCCAGGTCCGGCTTGGCCTTCAGCCCGGCGGCGATCGCCGCATCCGGGTCGGCCATCGCCGCCGCGTAGCTCATCTGCGTCGCCTTGATGAAGCGTCGCACCAGATC
>JAYTQP010000113.1:0-2761 GCA_043746675.1 Rhodospirillales bacterium
CCGCAGGCGGCGGGGTTTCTGGCCGGAGTAGCGAGGCAAGCTTTGGCGGGGTAGGGTTTGCCAGTGTGCGGCTATGCTGCCTCGGTTGGTCGGGGTCTAAATCGAAGCCTCGTCAAGTATGTTGAATCCCGGACGAACAACGATTTCCCGGCGATTCAACCAGTGAAAATCATGTCGGATACGCTACCAACCAGACTCTCAAACAATATTTTTCTCTATTAGCGGCCGGTTTTCCACCACCCGTTCAAACCCAAGCACGGAAAGATCGAGGGTTGTAAAACCGCCATCGAGAATGAGCTCGGAAATCGCGCGGCCGGTGGCGGGCGAATGCTGGATGCCGTGGCCGGAAAATCCGTTGGCGAAATACAGATTTTCGCAGTCCGGATGCCGACCAACGATGCCGTTCTGATCGAAGATGTTATATTCGTAATAGCCAGCCCAGCTCGATTGGACCTTGATTGCCTTGAACGCCGGCACCCGGTTGGCCAGCGCCGGCCAGACGTGGTCGTAGTACATATCCTCGGTCACTTCCAACGGCGGCTCGTCCGGATCAGGCTCGCCCGCGCCGGGGGAACGGCCGGAAATGAAAAACCGGCCTTCGGGGCGGAAGAAAATGCCGGACGGGTCGATCACCAGCGGGCAGTCCGGCAGCGTTTCGCGACAATCGACGACGTAGATCATGCGTTTGCGGGCGCGCACGGGAAGATCGATCCCGGCCCAGTTGGCGACGCGGGCGGCCCAGGGACCGGCGGCGTTCACCACCATGTCCGCCGCGACCACGCTGCCATCGGCCAGTTCCACGCCGGTAATCCGGCCACCGGCGCGCTGAAAGCCGGTCGCTTCCTGCGCGATGTAGGTTACCCCAAGCCCACGGGCGCGGCGGCGGAGTTCGGCCAGCAGCCCCGGCCCGTCGAACCAGCCTTCGCGGCTTTCACCAACCGCGCCGAGCGCCACGTCATCCAGCTGCATCCAGGGAAATCGCGCCTTCAGCCCGCCGCGATCCAACAGCACAATGTCGGCGCCGTGGGCGCGCTGGATGGCGTGGTTTTCCCGCAACACAGCCACGCCGGCTTCGGTCGCCAAAAACAGATAGGGGCGCCGGATCAGCCCGGCCTGTGGCATCGCGGCCAGGAAATCCCAGCCGTAGTGCGACATCGTAATGCACGCCGGGGTGGAAAATTGTTGCCGTATCGAACTGGCAGACAGCGACGACGATGCGATCCGATAGGTCGGGTCGCGCTCGATCACTGAAATCCGGCCCCTGAAATTCGCCCGGCTGGCCAGGTGGTAGGCGGTCGAACTGCCAACCGCGCCGCCGCCAACGATAACGATATGCATCAGTAGCTCTTGGGCAGGCCGAGCACCCGCTCGGCGATGTAGCACAGCACCAGTTCGCGGCTGATCGGGGCGATGCGTGGGATAATACTTTCGCGCAAGTAACGTTCGACGTGAAAGTCCTTCGCGTAGCCCATGCCGCCATGCGTCATCACCGCCTGGGTGCAGGCCTTGAAGCCGGCTTCGGCGGCCAGGTATTTCGCCGTGTTGGCCAGCGCGCCAGCCTCCCGCCCGGTGTCGTACGCCCAGGCGGCCTGCATCGTCATCAGCCGGGCGGCTTCCAGTTCCATCCAGCTTTCCGCCAGCGGGTGCTGGATCGCCTGGTTCTGCCCGATCGGGCGGCCGAACACCCGTCGTTCGCCGGCGTAACGCGTTGCCCGGTCGAGCGCACACAGCCCAAGCCCAACCGCCTCGGCGGCAATCAGCACGCGCTCCGGGTTCATGCCATGCAGGATGTTGCGAAACCCCTGCCCTTCGGCGCCGATGCGGTCTTCCACCGGAATTTCCAGCCCGTCGAAAAAGACCTGGTTCGAATCGACCGCCGCCCGCCCCATCTTGTCGATGTGGCGCACCTCCACCTTGTTGCGATCGAGCGCGGTGTAGAACAGGCTCAGCCCCTCGGTCCGCCGTCCCTGCCCGGCCGGGGTGGTGCGCGCCAAAAGCAAAATCCGGTCTGCAACCTGCGCGGTGGAGGTCCAGATTTTCTGGCCATGGACGACGTAGTGATCACCTTTGCGTTCAGCGTGGGTTTTGATCGCAGTGGTATCCAGCCCGGCATCCGGCTCGGTCACCCCGAAGCAGGCTTTTTCCTGGCCGGCAATCAGCGGCGGCAGCATGCGACGCTTTTGGTCGTCGGTGCCGAACATCACCACGGGATTGAGGCCGAAAATATTCATGTGGATCGCCGAGGCGCCCGACATGCCGGCGCCGGACTGCGCAATCGCCTGCATCATGATGGCGGCTTCGGTGACGCCCAGCCCGGCGCCGCCGTACTCCTCCGGCATGCAGATGCCGAGCCAGCCGCCTTCGGCCATGGCGGCGTAGAGTTCGTGCGGGAAACGGCCATCGGTGTCGCGGTTGCGCCAATAGGCGTCGTCGAAACGGGTGCAGATGCGGGCGATATTGTCGCGCACCGCCTCCTGCGCCGCGGTCAGTGCAAAATCCATCTCGCATCCCCTGTCGTGCGCTGCCATCCTGCCGGCACACGCCTCGCCCCGCAATCGCACAGGAACGTTCATGCCCGGCCCGGAGATGATCGACCAGCCGACCACCGCCGCGCGCCTGCCGTTTCCGGCGCTGATCGAAGCCCTGCGGGCGGCCTTCGTGTCCGGCGCCGAGGTGCCGTTGCGGCATCGCCACGCGCTGGCGGAGGCGAACGGCACCCTGCTGCTGATGCCAGCCTGGCAGGGCGCAAATTCGTTCGGGG
>JAYTQP010000114.1:0-4189 GCA_043746675.1 Rhodospirillales bacterium
TATACCCGCGCCAACTGCTTCATCACCGGCGGGCATCTGCTGTTCGGCGGGCGCGACATTCGCGCCATGTCGGCGGCCGAGCGGCGCGCCCTGCGCGGGCCGGGCGTGGCCTACATCGCGCAATCCGCCGCCGCCAGCTTCAACCCGGCGCACACGCTGATGCAGCAGGTTTGTGAAATCCCGGTCCAACTTGGGCTGCTAACCTATTCGCAGGCGCGCAGCCGCGCGATCGGGCTGTTTCGCGAACTCGATCTGCCCGACCCCGAACATTTTGGCGACCGCTATCCGCATCAGGTCAGCGGTGGGCAGTTGCAGCGCGCGATGGCGGCGATGGCGATGGCGGCGCGACCGGACATTCTGATTTTCGACGAGCCGACCACCGCGCTCGATGTCACCACCCAGGTCGATGTGCTCGCCAGCTTCCGCAAGCTGATCCGCGAACACGGCACCTCGGCGATCTACATCACCCACGATCTGGCGGTGGTCGCCCAGATCGCCGATGAGATCATGGTCTTGCGGCACGGCAAGATGATCGAGCAGGGGCCAGCCGACGATATTCTGCAACGTCCGCAGCAGGATTACACCCGCCGGCTGGTGGCCGAGCGGTTCGCCGCCCACGCCCACGCATCGGCCGACAGTGATGCGCTGCTCGATGTGCGCCACGTCGTCGCCAGCTACGCCAGCCTGGTCCGGGTGGTCAACGATGTCAGCCTGACCGTGCGGCGCGGCGATACCTTGGCGGTGGTCGGCGAAAGCGGCAGCGGCAAATCCACCCTGGCCCGCGTCATCATGGGGCTGCTCCCGCGTGAGGCCGGTGAAATCCGCTTTCGCAACGAAATGCTGGCGCCGAAGCTGAAAGATCGCACCCGCGAGCAACTGCGCCGGGTGCAGATGATCTACCAAAGTCCGGACGTGGCGCTGAACCCGAACCAGACCCTGCTGCAAATCATCGGCCGCCCGGTGCAGTTCTATTTCGGCCGCTCCCGCGCCGATGTCCGCAAGCGCGTGCTAGCCTTGCTGGCGATGATGGATTTGCCGGCGGATTATATCGATCGCAAGCCGGGCGCGCTGTCGGGCGGGCAGAAGCAGCGCGTCGGCATTGCCCGCGCGCTGGCCGCCGAACCCGATCTGATCATCTGCGACGAAGTTACCTCCGCCCTCGATCAGTTGGTGGGCGAGGAAATTCTGCGGCTGTTGAAACGATTGCAGGACGAACTCGGCATCGCCTATTTGTTCATCACCCACGATCTCGGCACGGTGAAACGCATCGCCAACAAGGTCACCGTGATGCTGCAGGGCGAAATGGTCGCCGGCGGCGATACCGCAACGGTGTTCGCGCCGCCCTATCACCCCTACACCGAATTGCTGCTGTCCAGCGTGCCGGAAATGCGGTCGGACTGGCTCGACGGCGTGCTGGCGAAGCGACAGCCCTGAATGATAAAATCGCCTGGCCGCGCATCGCTGGTGCTGTGGTGGATTTGCCTGCTGGTCTGCGTGAACCAGCTCGGCTTCGGCGCCATCGTGCCGGCGCTGCCGATCTATGCGCAGTCGTTCGGGGTTCCGGCTTCCGCGATCGGCCTGGCGGTCGGGATTTATGGCCTCGCGCGCTTTCTCGCGGCAGCACCGGCCGGCGGCGTGGCCGATCGTTACGGGCGCCGCACCGCGCTCACCATCGGCGGCGTGATGACGCTCGCCGGCAATCTCCTCAGCGTGTTCGCCGTGCATTACCCCGCCTTCCTGGCGGCGCGCTTTCTCGCCGGCGCCGGTGCCGGCCTGATCGTTACCACCAGCCAGATCGTGGTTGCCGATATCAGCCCGCCGGAGCGGCGCGGGCGCATGATCGCAATCTACATGGCCGCTTTCATTTTCGGCGTTGGCTTCGGCCCGCTGCCGGGTGGCGTACTGTCGCAGCATTTCGGGCTCGCTGCGCCGTTCTATCTCGGCAGCGCCACCGGCTTGCTGGCGACGCTGCTGGCCTGGTTCGCTATCCCGGAAACGCACCATCTGGCGCGCGCGGCGGCGGCGCAATCGCCGATCAGGCCGGTATCCTATCTCCAGCAACTGGGTGCGTTGGCGCGCCAGCGCGGCTTCGTGCTGGTGTGCCTGATCAATCTGGTGAACACCGCATCCCGCACCGGCGGCCTGTTCACCCTGGTGCCGCTGATCGGCACCGCGCGGCTGCATTTGTCGGTGCAAACCATCGGCAGCTCGATGGCGCTGGGGCTGTTGACCGGGCTGCTCGGCGCCTATCCGTCCGGCATGCTGGTGGATCATTTCGGCCGCAAGGCGGTAATCGTGCCGGCAAACATGATTTTTTGTCTGGCGGTGATGATGTTCTGCCTGGCCGGCAGCTATCCCTGGTTCCTGGCCGCCTGCCTGGTCTGGGGGGCGGCAAGTTCGATCGGCGGCTCCGCGCCAACCGCCTACGCCGCCGACAGCGCCCCGCCGGGGATGAACGCCACCACCTTGAGCACCTTCCGGATGATCGGCGATATCGGCTACGTCGTCGGCCCGGTATCGCTCGGGCTGTTGGCGGATTGGTTCGGCGCGGTCACCGCCATGGTAGCGATGGCGACAGTAACGGCAATGGCCGGGCTGGTGTTCGGGCTGTTCGCCCCCGAAACCTATCGCGGCCGCCGCTGACGCGGATGCCTTGCATACCAAGCCGTAGCCCGTAATCTCAGCCCAACTGGAAATGGGAACACGGGCGATGAAGCGGCAGATGGTGATGGTGGGTTTTTTGCAGGCGCAGAACTGCACCAATCTGGCCTTTAGCTGGCGCCATCCGCAAAGCCGGCTGGATTTCATGACCGCCGACTACTACCAGGAAATCGGCCGCATCCTCGAACGCGGCAAGTTCCATATGGGGTTTTTCGACGACCGGCTGGCAATGCCGGACCGCATGGGCAACGACCACGTGCACGCCATCGAACACGGCATCCGCTGCGTCAAGATGGATCCGGTCGCCGTGCTGATGGCGATGGGCATGGCCACCACCCGGCTCGGCCTCGGCTCGACCGCCTCCACCACCTATTACGAACCCTTCCACATCGCCCGCCAGTTCGCCACGGTGGATCTGATGACCGCCGGCCGGGCGGCCTGGAACGTGGTGACATCATTGAACGACGGCGAGGCGTTCAACATGGGCCGCGACGAAGTGCTGGAGCATGACAGCCGCTACGACCGTGCCGATGAATTCATGGAAGTCGTGCTCGGCCACTGGGATAGTTGGGACGCCGATGCGCTGATCCTGGACCGCGCCAGCGGGCGGTTCGGCGATGGCCGCAAGGTGCGCCGGCTCGATCACGTCGGGCCGCATTATAAATCGCGCGGTCCCTTCACCGTGCCGCGCTCGCCGCAGGGCCATCCGGTGATCATCCAGGCCGGCGCATCCGGCCGCGGGCGCCGCTTCGCCGGGCGTTGGGCGGAGGTGATTTTTACCGCCGGCCACAGCATCGCCCACGCCAAGCAGGGTTATGACGCCACCCGCGCCGAAATCACCGCCGCCGGGCGCGACCCGGAGCGGGTGAAAATCTGCAACCTGGTGCTGCCGATCGTCGCCGCCACCAAATCGGAAGCCGAGGACAAGTTCGCCCTGATCGAAACCCTGCCGCTGGAGGTCGATACGCTGTCGCTGCTGTCGGAAGCGCTGAATTTCGATTTCGCCAGCAAGGGCATGGATGAAACCTTTTCCGACGAAGAACTACGGGGCATGTCCGGCATCCAGACCATCCGCGACGGCGTGATCCGCACCAGCGGCAAACCCAACCCGACGGTGCGCGACTTCGCACATTTCTCCGGCCGCGGCCGCGCCGACAACGCCATCGTCGGCGACCCGAAAGCAGTCGCCGATCGGCTGGAGGAAATGTTTGCGGCCCGCGCCTGCGACGGGTTCGTCGTCTCCGCCGCTTACGTGCCGGGCAACTATGCCGATTTCGTCGATCTGGTGATCCCCGAACTACAGCGGCGCGGCCTGTTTCAGACCGAATATGCCGGCACCACCTTGCGCGACAATCTCGGGCTGGGGGCGGCGAAAGTGGGCGATTGGCGGCCGTGAGCGAACTGCGTCTGGTCCGTCCGGCCGCCGAACATCTACCGCAATATGTCGCGGCGCTCGAAGCCGGCTGGTCGCCGGATAATATTCGCCGGGCCGTCGCGGCGGCCGAGGAGCTTGGGAAAATCCGCACCG
>JAYTQP010000115.1:0-26425 GCA_043746675.1 Rhodospirillales bacterium
ACGCGGTTGATGATCACCACACGCCCGTTGCCGACCGTGATTTGTTCGATTTGCGGGCGATCGCTGGCCAGCCAGTCGGTGATGTGGCGTTCGACTGCCGTCGGATCGCGGTTGGCAAAGTTGCCCGCAGCCCGGCTGAGTGCCAGCAATTCCTGGGCGGGCATGCCTGCGTGGAGCAGTTCGCTCGGCAATCCGAACAACGCGCGATATTGCCGGTTGCTGATCAGCAGACGTTGCTGTGAATCCAGCATCAGCAGCCCTTGCCCCATACTGTTGAGCGCGGCATCGAGCATACGGTTGGCAATTTCCAACTGCGCACCGCGCCGCGTCGCTTCTTCCGCGGTCTCCCGAAAGATCGCGATGGCCCGGGCCATGTCGCCGACCTCATCGGGGTCGTCGAGCGATGGCAGCGACAACACCCGGTCATGCCGCGCCAGCCGCAGCATGGCAATGGTAATCCGCCCGAACCGCCGCAATGCCCCGCCAATCACCGTTAGCGCCACCACCCCCGCTCCCCAGGCGGCCACGCAAAACAAGCCAGTCCAAAGCAGCACGGTGCGAGCGCGGGCGCGTGACGCCTGTTCCATGGTGACAGTCGTATCGAGCATCAGCATGCGCCAGGTACGGAGTTTGTCGGCGAGGCCATCGGCCTCGGTCTCGAACACGGTGCGACGATCGGGCGATCGACCTTGCTCCAAAATTACCATGCCGATCCGCTCAAGTCGCACGATCGCCGCGATGACGGCAGCGTGCTGGGCCATCGCGATGGTGGACAGAAATGGTCTGGCCGCGACGCGCCCGACCATATCCTGCAGCCCGGAGACGTTGCCGGCGAATTCGGCGCGAAGCGCGTTCGAAGCGGGCGCGTTCGAAGCGGGCGCATTCGGCTTGGCGGTCAGCACGATATCGCGCGCGCGCTGCAACGCTATATCCAGGCTTGCAGCAACGCGCAGGATTTCGAAACCGTCATCGAAAGCGTTTTGTGCCGCGTCGGCGTAGCGGCGGGTGCCGAGCACGGCGCCGCCGCAGACCAGGCTCACGGTCAACAGCGACAACCAGGCGGTCAGCCGCAATTTTGTGGCCAATGATGGCCGCCAACCTCGCGCATCCATCATCTAGCGCGCTGACCATGTTGCGGTGCAGCATTCGATGAGCCCTTCATGTGCGCTCCTCACTGCTAACCCGTTCCGCTGCGGGGCGCGGCGGAGCGACCATCTTGCGGCGAAAGTGTTGCCAAAACGTTGTCACGGCGCAGCGAATCGCAATTCGCGATGAAATTTCCGACGACGACGAGGCTTGGCTCGATTCGTGTCCGGCGCGGCCACATCAGTTGCCCGCGTCCTCGCAAATTGCGAGACACGCGCTCCCACAAGGCTGGCACGGCGATTGCATAATATTTATATACGATGCCAATGGAGCATCGGTTGCGGACCACCCAGCGCGGAGGCCATTGAAGACACGAAGAAGCGTGACGATGAATAATTGAACAGGGTATCTATTTTAGCCGGCTATATAAATTCTGTAGGCGTGTGCCTGCAGCCTTTTCTTCTTCGTGTCCTTTCTGGCTCGGTCTTTGATTTCTAAAGTACGATTATTTCAAACAAAATTTCAATAACGCAAGCGGCCTGGCTTCCATCTATTGCGATGGAGGCCAGGCCGAATTGCGTCATCCGGCACCGAGAACGATATCCCATTCAACCCTTTGCGCCCCGGGCTCGGCGGCAAGATCGGCCGAAATCGGATCGACGATCAACGCCTCCTGCCGGCGGGCGCTTTTCAGGAACGGGTCGATGGCATTGTAGGGATCGCCGGCGAAATAGAGTTGCGTCACCAGCCGTTCCAGCTTGCCGGTGACGAGAAAATGGATATGCGCCGGGCGGAACGCAGTGGGGCTGACCGGATAGGCCTTGGGCCGGATGGTTTTCAGCCGGTAGCGACCTTCCGCATCGCTGTGCAACACCGCGAAGCCGGCGAAATGCGGATCTAACGGCGCCGGGTTTTCATCCGCCGGATGCATATAGCGGCCGTGCTGGTTGGCCTGCCAGATTTCAATCCGCGCGTCTGCGACCGGCAAACCGTTGCTGGCCATCACCCGGCCACTGATATAAAGGATCGTGCCTTCCGCCTGGCCATCGGCATGCTTGGTTAGGTCGCCACTGGCGTCGGCCGGCTGGCTGAGCGGGTAGAACGGCCCCAGGATCTGATCCGGGGTGCGCAACAGCGCCGGCGGGGCTGACGTGGACATGCATTGCCTCGTTCTTGCGATATGATCCGAGAGAGGTTAATCGCAGTGTGGCGATCGCGCCAGACCGCATCGCATTGCCCGCGGTCACCCGGCAAGCCCTGCTCTACGTGGCGTGGCTGGATTTGTCGCTGCTGCGTCCGCTGGTGCCGCTGGCAATAATGTTCATCGTGCCGGGCCTGGTGGATAGAATCATGACCCGCAGCGGGCTTTGGCGCGCGGGCTGGAGGTCACGGGTGGAGGGCTGCTTTTTTGAAAAAAAGCAGGAAAAAACTTTTATCCGTTGGCCGCGCGGTTGCCTGCGGCGTGCGATGTGGGATAATATTGTGATATAGTAATTAAAAACCGAGCGTCGGCGCCGCGCGGCGATCAGGTTTTAGCGATTTTTTCCCGCGTTGCGGGCGGAGCGGCTGCGGCAACGAGGGGAGCTGCGACGGTGTCATTTTCCGGGAGTGCCGGCTTTGGCTGGGGCGGATCGAGCGCGCGCGGCGCGCGCGTGGGCAGGCGGCGATAATGGCGGCGACATCCGGCTGTAGCAGCAGATGTTCGAGATGGCCGGCATAGCCGGCGGCCTGCCAGCCGAGCGCCCAGATCAGCCAGCCGAATTTTTGCGGCAGGGCGGGGGTGGTTCTCTCCCACGCGGGCCGGGGCTGCCCGGCACGTGAGGCGTGCAGGCGCGATGGCGCCGAGCCAAGTTCGAGGGCGCGCTTGAAGCGGCGCCGGATGCGGGAGAGGCGCTTCCAGAGCGGCATTAGCAGCGGGTAGAGATGCGGGATCCTGAGGAAGCGGGTGGCGATCAGGGTTTTGAGGTCCTCCATGATCCGGCCAACCCGGGCGGCCAATTCGGCCGCTTGCGGCGCAGACGCCGTGGGGTTGGGAGATGAGGGGCCGGCGCTTCGTTGGGGTTAAGTTTAAGTAATTATCTGTTTTGAGCTTTTGCAAGCGGTTTGTTAGGGCAGGGGGTGGATTGCATCCGCTCTACGGGGGATGATTGGTCAAGGCGATGGCGGCACTTTATCTGGCGGGTGCAAAAACCCCGGCTGCCGGACGGCAACCGGGGCATTTTCAAAATCCTCGATCAGGCGGTCAGGTAGCCGTGGCCGGTGGTGCTGACATAGCCGACCAGTTTTTCGCTGCCGATCTGGTCGCCGATATGCATGCCGCCGTTCTGGCCGGTGGTGTCGTAGATCAGGGTTTGCACCGGCGCGGCATGCGCCAGGAAACTGGCCTGGTCGGCAAAGACGAAGGTGTAGAGATTTTGCCCGGCGGTGGTGCTGAACTGGCCGCCGGCGATGCTGTTGTTGTGAATGTCGGTGGTGGCGTCGGCGTAGAACTTTGCGCCGTTGCCGACCGTGCCTTCGAAGTAGATTTTTGCCGCCGTGTTGAACGCATTGGCGCTGTTGGTTACTTCAATGAAGGCCATGCCCGTGCTGTTGCTGCCATTGGCCATGGCAACGCCGTTCTGCAGGTTGGTCGGTGAGACCGTATTGCTGGCATCGTAGGTGAATTCCAGCTTTGCCGCAGCGCCGAAGGCGGTGGACAGCGCCGCGGTGGTCGCGGTGCCGCCGATCTGAATGTTGTTGGTGGTGACGACCTGCACGTTCACCATGTCGGACGCAGTTACCGTAGTGACCACACAGCCGGTGCCGCTGTCCGTGTCGGTGCTGCCGTTAGACGAGCAGTTGCTGGTGGAATTGGTTTCCTGTTCGGTGTTCTGCGTGTCGCGCGAAACCGCTTTATCATCGACGCCCGAACTGCGATGGCTGCTTGCGGCGTTGGTGTTGTCGGTCCGGTCGGACCGCGTGCTGCCCCAGATTTCGTCTGTATTGGCTCCATTCCGGTAGGAACTGCCGCCGTAGTCGTCTTTAGAGCCGGAGGAGCCATTCCAACCGCTGCTGGAATCGCTGCAGCTGTAGTTGGCGTAACTATCGCTGCCATATCCGTTGTTGCTGTTTCCAGTGCTGTAACTGCTATTGTAGTCGTTGGAGCCACTGCCGGAGCTGCTGCTGTCGCCGCTTGAGCTTCCGCTGTCGCCGCCAGATTTTATGCTGTCGCCGCCAGATTTTATGCCGTCGCTGCCGTCGCTTCTGTTCCTGCTGTCGCCGCCAGATTTTCTGCTGTCGTTGCTGTCGCTGCTGTTCCTGCTGTCGCCGCCAGATTTTCTGCCGTCGCTGCCGTCGCTGCTGTCGCCGCCTGAGCTTCTGCTGTCGCCGCCGGAGCCGCTGTCGTCGCCGTGATAGTTGCCGGCATTGTCGTCCGAGCCGCTGCTGGTCGGAGTGGAGGCGCAAATGGTCTGCGCGGTCACGGTCACGTTGTCGATCGCGGTCGCATCACCGATCGCGGTGAGACTGATGGCCGAGGAGTCACCGGTGCTGGATGTGTCGGTGGTGCCTTGGTTATACTTGTCGGTGCTGTAATTGTCTTGCACACCGCTGGCGCTACCGGCCTTGTCGCCGCCGCTGTTGTCGGAATTGCCGTTGTAGGAGCTATCGCACGCCTTGACATCGATCTTGCTATAGTCGTTCGAGGCATCATCGCCGCTGCTGGTCTGGAAGCGGTCATAGGCACTGGTTGAAACCGACCAGGTGGGCGCGCCACCGGTGCCGGCGTAATGCGCATCGGTGACGGAGAAATTCACCGAGGCGCCGTTCATGTTGACGCCGTCCGGTACCGTGATCGGCACTCCGGTCATGAACACGCTGCCGGGGTTGCCGCCGGCCGGCAGGGTGGTGGTCCAGCTATGCTGCACGCTGTCCCAGGTGGTTTTGGGGGTGGCGCAAGATTTGGAGAAGTTCACCGTGCTATCAGGCACATCGTAGTCGTGCTTGGAGCCGTCGGCGTAGGTGATGTGTGCCTTCACCCCCTTGAAGCTATAGCTGTTGCCATCGTCGGTCTTGCAGCCGTTGAGCGACGAGCGCGCCCACAGAGTTTCGCCACCCGAGGTGTTGAACCCGGAAATATGGGTTTCGCCGGAGGTGCTGCTGTCGTCGGTCCGGTTGCCAGTTTCGTTCACCTTGGCCTGGAAGGTCCAGGTTTCGCCGACATCGAGCACGCCGTTATGGTTGGTGTCACCGACGTTATACTGGCTTCCGGCCGCATTCACCGCGACCGGGGTGATGTTATCGGGGGTGACTGAGTTGCCGTGGTTATCGACCAGCTTGAGAGTGTCGAGCGCGGCGTTGCCGGTGTTGGAAACTTTGTAGGTGTAGGTAACCGTGGTGCCGCAGCCATTGCCGTTGACCGCGTAGGAGGAGGCGGTTTTATCGACGCTGATCGAGGGGCCGGATTTGACCACGCCTTCGATTGCCGTGCCGGTCTGGCCGGCGAGCAGGGTGGTTGGCGTGCCGACATTGGTGTGCTGGGTTACGGTATCGCCGGCGGGGGTGGTGACGGCAACTTCGTAGCTGCCGGGCGCAAGGCCAGTGAAGGAGGCGTTGCCGTTGGCGTCCGTGATCGCGGTTTTGCCGGTGCTGGCGCCGGTGCCGGTCAGCAGCGACACGGTAACGCCGGCCAGGTTGGTTTCGGTGACACCGGACTGAATGCCGTCTTTGTTGGTGTCGTAATAGACATGGGTGGTGAAGGCGGCCGGGGAGGTGAGCCCTTCGACCGCGGTGCCGGTCTGGCCGGCGAGCAGAGTGGTCGCGGTCAGCACGTTGGTGTGCTGGGTTACGCTATCGCCGGCGGGGGTGGTGACGGCGACTTCGTAGCTGCCCGGCACGAGACCGGCGAAGGAGACGTTGCCGTTGGCGTCGGTGACGCTCGTTTTGCCAGTGGCGACGCCGCTGCCGTTCAGCAGGGCAACGGTGACGCCGGCAAGGTTGGTTTCGCCGTTGTTCTGCAGGCTGTCGCCGTTGCTGTCGAAATACACATGCGTGGTGAACGCCGCCGGGGCGTAGACGCCCTCGACTGCCAAGGTGGTGGCGCCGGCAACGACAGCGACTTCAACCGCGACGTTGCTGTGCTGGGTTACCACGTCGCCCGCCGGGGCGGCGACGGTAACTTCGTAATTGCCCGGGATGAGGCCGACGAAGGAAACGTTGCCGTTGGCGTCGGTGACCGCAGTGGAGCCGGTGGCAACGCCGCTGCTGTTCAGCAAGGCGACGGTGATGCCAGCGAGGTTGGTCTCAGTGGCGCCGGACTGGGTGCCATCGCCGTTGGTATCGTAATACACATGGGTGGTAAAGGAACCGGTACTCGGAGGCAAGCCGTTGGTCGGCAGTGGGGCGGTTTGGAAAGCGAGCTGCATGGTGCTGAAATCGATACCGGCGCTCGCCAACGTGACCCCGTTGGGGACCGAAAGGGTGATCGCGACATCGACCTGCACGGCGTTGTAGGCCTGCGCAAGCGCGACGAAACCGGAGCTTACGTTGGGGCCGGTGACCGTGGTCTGCCCGATAATGATGCCGTTGCTGCGCAGTGTTTCCACCGCGGAAAAGATCGCCGATCCGGGTTGGATGCCGAGGCTGGAATAATCGAAGTTGAAGGCCTCGGAGAACTGCGAAATGCCTCTCGTGGGGTTGTTGGCGATAACCGTGGTCGCGAAATCGAGTGTTTCGGTGCTGCCGGCGGCAAAGCTGCCGGCGCCGAAGGCTGACCAGACAAGTCCCTGCACGGTGGGGCTGCTGCCGATCTGGCCAGCAACTTCGGCCGGCGGCGCGCCGCCGGCGGGAATGAACAACGCCAGGCCGCTGAAATCGACCGCGGGAACCGTGGCAACCTGGATTACCGTGAGCGCGCTGTAATTGAGGGTTGTCGTATTGATCGCAGCGTACGTGAAGCTCGAAGTTTGTGTCGTCATCAACCCATCTCCTGGTTACGGCCTGGATCGCTCCAAGTCACGCAGCGGCGTGCTAAAATAAGGATCTCGTCTTAACGTGAATTACGGCAATCGAGCTGGCGGCTTAAAATACTAAGTACGACGGAACCGAACGCCCGCCAGCATGATGCCGGCGGTCAACAGGGCCATAATGGATGCCGGTTCCGGAACGAGCCCGACGAACCCGGCCGCAAGCGTCAGGTTGCCGGTCTGCGGACGGAAATCGTAATTGAGGTAGACCACCGATTGCGGAGCGAACGAGATGGCGTTTTTGGACGGATCGGTGTTGATATAGGGCGCGGACTGCGAGGCAAGAACGGTTACATCGCTGCTGTCGCGCACGAGCAGGCCGCCAACTGCGATGCCGGTTCCCGCGACCGCCGTGCCGGCGGAGCGGATCTGCGCGCCCAAGGCGTCCGTCACCAGGAAGGTGACATTGATGTCGGTCGTCGTCCAGATGCCGGTTGGGGTGAGCGCGATGAACAAGCCAGTAGCGGCGTTTCCGCTGACCGACCAGGCGACCGTACCGCAGCCCTGGTTGCCGGAGCCGCTGGCGGTGCAGCTGTAATCCTGGATTGTCAACGCACCGTTGACGATGTTGGACGCCGGTCCGGTGGTGTTCAAAAAAGCCGCCGACGCGGGTGCGGCGAAGGCGAGCGCCGCAAGCATCGCGATCAGGACTGCGCCGCGCTTGCAAAAGATTGTCGAGACCATAAACCGCTCCTCAAATAACCGCTTGCCAAAAAAACGACGCTGCCAAAAAAACAGCTTCATTTGATCGCTGTTCCTTACGGTATCTTTCAGGCGGCGGGGGAGGTCAAGTTCATAATAGTTGACAAATTCGAGCTTTTTTTCCCTCCAATTTTTTCTGAAATATCAATACCTTACAGGTAATTTTCGATATTAAAAAGCATTGAAAAATGCTTCGAACTTGCCGCTTCCGATCGGGTTAACGCGCCGAATGCGTTACAAGCCGTGCGAAAAAATGTGGAATTGGCCCGTGTGCTTTGTCGCGGTGTGCGGTAGGTGGTTACGCATGGCTGGGGCACGCTGCGTCGATCGCGGCGGAAAAGGCTGGCAGCAAAAAGGGGGCCCCAAGCGTGGGACCCCCGATTCGCTATGCTGTGGCACGTGCCCGTTTGCCGCGCGCCGCCCGAAGGTTGCGCGCGGCGGAGGGATCAGGCCGCGGCCGATTTTTTGGCGGCGACTTTTTTGGCGGCCGGCTTGGCTGCCGCCGCTTTGGCGGGCGCTGCTTTCTTTGCAGCGGCCTTGGCGGGTGCTGCTTTTGCCGCCGGCTTTTTGGCTGCAGCTTTTGGCGCTGCCTTGGCCGCTTTTGGCGCCGCCTTGACTGCCGCCTTCGGCGCAGCCTTGGCTTTCGGTGCGGCTTTGGCTTTCGCCGGCGCGGCGGCTTTGGCAGCCGGTTTCTTGGCGGCTGGCTTGGCGGCGGCGGGCTTAGCGGCAGCTGGCTTAGCGGCAGCTGGGGCGGCGGCCTTTGGCGCTACCGGCTTGGCCGCCTTCGCGGCCGTTGACGCGGCGGCCGGCTTCGCGGCTTTGGTCGCAGCACGCATCGCCAGCGGCTGCGCACGCAGTTTCGACACTTCTTCGTTAGACATCGACTATGCTCCTTGACTGCAGCCTGGGGCCTGGTCCGGGGCAGGGCCAGAAAACCAAGTCGGCTGGGTGGCGGTGGGATTGCGGAAACGGTGTTCGCCACTGCTTCGGCTAGGCCGCGCCGTTGCGTTGACACCATGGATCGACAGCAATGGCATCGCCGGCAGACCAGCGAAACCAATTTGCGCAACACGCGCGGTGGCACGTTGGGCACGCCAACAACAAACCTTCCCATCGCGCGCCGAGGCGGTAGGTTGGGTAAATCCCTGAATAGGATTTCGGTTCATTGACCGTGGCCTTCTCGCTCGGAGTGTCGCCAGACCTGCATTCGCGTGACGCGAATCGGCTTGACAACATCCGAATCCGCTATCCGCTTTCGCGCCGTGACATGTCAACAAAATTACGGTTGTTACTTGCACTGGAAGCAAAAAAAACGGCCGCAGCGTGTGTGCTGCGACCGTCGCGCGCATTTCCGCCGAATTATTTGCGTGCCGCCAGCGGAACGAATGGCAGATTTTCCGGCCCGACATAATGCGCCGCCGGGCGAATGATCTTGTTGTCGATGCGCTGTTCGATCACATGCGCGCTCCAGCCGGCGGTACGCGCGATCACGAACAGCGGCGTGAACATCGCGGTCGGCACCGCCATCATGTGATACGATACCGCGCTGAACCAATCGAGGTTGGCGAACATTTTCTTGGCGTCCATCATCACCGTTTCGATCCGCGCGGCGATGTCAAACATCTTGTTGGTATCAGCTTCTTTCGAAAGCCGCAGCGCCACGCCCTTGATCACGTGATTGCGCGGATCCGATATCGTATAGACCGGATGGCCGAAGCCGATCACCACTTCCTTGGCCGCGACCCGCGCGCGAATATCGGCCTCGGCTTCGTCCGGCGTTTCGTAACGTTTTTGAATTTCAAAGGCGACTTCGTTGGCGCCGCCATGCTTCGGGCCGCGCAGCGCGCCGATGCCGCCGGTGATCGCCGAATACATGTCCGCCCCGGTTCCGGCCACCACCCGGCAGGCAAAGGTGGATGCGTTGAATTCATGTTCTGCATACAGGTTCAGCGAGGTTTGCATCGCGCGCTCCCACGATGCACCGGGCGCCGTGCCATGCAGCAGATGCAGAAAATGCGCGGCGATGGTTTCGTCGTCGGTTTCCACTTCGATGCGGCGGCCGTTCTGCGACCAGTGATGCCAGTACAGCAACATCGATCCGAGCGAGGCCATCAGCCGATCGGCGATGTCGCGCGCGCCCGGCGTGTTGTGATCATCCTTTTCCGGCAGCATGGAGCCGAGCATGGAAACCCCGGTGCGCATCACGTCCATCGGATGCGCGGCCGCCGGAATGCGTTCCAGCACAGCACGCAAATCGGCCGGCAGCCCTCGCAAAGCTTTCAGCTTGGCCTTGTAGGCTTTCAACTCGGCCAGGTTCGGCAAGGTTCCGTGCACCAGCAGATGCGCCAGTTCCTCGAAGTCGCAGGTCTCGGCGATGTCGAGAATGTCGTAGCCGCGATAATGCAGATCGTTGCCGGTCCGCCCGACCGTGCACAAAGCCGTGTTGCCCGCGGCAACGCCGGACAGCGCCACCGATTTTTTCGGCTTGTTGACGACGGTTTCGCTCATATCGGAACTCCCATCAAAAAATTTCAGAAGATGCCAGGCTTGCTCAACGCCAAAGCCCCGGCCGGCAACGCGACATTCAGCAGATGCAGATCGCCGGCCTGCAATGCCGCCAGGTTCTGTGCCGCTTCAATGAAGCGGTCGGCTTCCGTTGGCGCCACGATGCCGTCGGTCAGGATGCGGAACTTGTTGATGTAGTCGGCGCGCGCGAACGGTTTGGCGCCCATCGGATGCGCGTTGGCCAGCGCGAGTTCATCGACCAGCTTGCTGCCGTCCTGCATGGTGATTTCCACCCGCCCGCCGAAGGCCAGTTCGTTCGGATCCTTGGCGTGGTAGCGCGCCGTCCAGGCAGGATCTTCGCAGGTTGCCATCTTGTGCCAGAGTGCGACCGTATCGGGGCGGTTGGCGCGTTCCGGTGCGTAGCTTTTCACGTGATGCCAACTGCCATCCTGCAAGGCCACGGTGAAGATATACATGATCGAATGGTCGAGCGTTTCGCGGCTCGCCTTCGGGTCCATCTTCTGCGGATCGTTGGCGCCGGTGCCGATCACGTAATGGGTGTGATGGCTGGTGTGCAGCATGATGCTGGCGATCTTGCCGGTGTCGGCGATTTTGCCGCGCATGCGGAAGGCCAGATCGATCAGCGCCTGGCTTTGATATTCCGCACTATGTTCCTTGGTGTAGCTGGATAGGATGGCGCGCTTGGCCTCTCCCGGTTCGGGCAGCGGCACGTGATAGGCGCCATCCTTGTTGTTCAGCATCCAGGCGATCACGCTGTCCTCGCCTTCATAAATCGGGCTTGGCGCACCTTCGCCGCGCATCACCCGATCGACCGCCTCGACCGCCAGCTTGCCGGCGTGCGCGGGGGCGTAGGCCTTCCAACTGCTGATCTCGCCCTTGCGGGATTGCCGCGTGGTGAAGCTGACGTGCACCGCCTGCTGCACCGCCTGATAGATGATCGCGTGCGACAGGCCGAGCAGGGTGCCGATGCCGCCGGCCTGCGCCGGGCAGAGATGCGCGATATGGTCGATCTTGCGTTCGTGCAGGCAAATCGCGCGCACCAGATCGATATGGATTTCATAGCCGGTGGCCAGCCCGCGGATCAGCTCGGCGCCGGATTTTCCCATCGTCTGCGCCACCGCCAGGATCGGCGGGATATTATCGCCGGGATGGGAATAATCGGCGGCCAGAAACGTATCGTGCATATCCAGTTCGCGCACCGCGGTGCCGTTTGCCCAGGCCGCCCATTCCGGGCTGAAGCGCTGATCGGACGAAATGCCGAACACGTTGGCGCCGCCGGCGCGGGGATGCCCGAGCGCCATGCCGCGGGCCGAGGTTACCGGCCGGCGATTGATCGCGGCGATGGCGACCGAGGCATTGTCGATCACCCGATTGATGATCATCGCGGCGGTGTCATCCGGCACCGCGACCGGGTCGGCGGCCACGCCGGCGAGCTTCCAGGCCAGCTGGTCCTCACGCGGCAGAGGCACCTTGGACGGATAGACTTTAACCTCGTGCAGCTTCATCTCGGCTTCCTCGGGAAAAATTGACGTAAGGGCCCGCGCTATCGGCCGGCTTGGCGACCTTCGAGGGCGGGTCTAGCCTGCCCCTGCGACTTCCTAGTTCCAGCTTTGCCGCACGGCAAGCGCCGCGCCAGCAGTGGAGGCATCCGTCATGTCCAGCCCGTTCGATCGCGTCTTCCTCGGCGATCTGGTGACCGCAAGCGAAATCATTCGTAACGGCTATGTCGCCGTGCGCGGTGAAACCATCGCCGCCATCGGCCAGGGCACGCCGCCGCCTGCAGCAGACATCGCGGATCATCGCGGCCGGCTGATCCTGCCCGGGCTGGTCGATGGCCATATGCACACATCCTCGGCACTCGGCTGGCCCGGCATCGAAGGCGCGACGCGCAGTGCGGCCGCCGGCGGGGTGACCACGGTGGTGGACATGCCCTACGATGTGCCGCAGGCGGTCACCTCGGCGGGCGTGCTGCACGCCAAGATCGAAGCGGTCGAACGCCTCGCGCACGTCGATATGGCGCTGTATGGCACCATCGCCAAAACCGGCGGCGTGGATGAAATCGCCGGGCTGGCCGAAGCCGGCATCTCCGCCTTCAAACTATCCACCTATGAATATGATGCCGTGCGTTTCCCGCGCATCGATCACCCGACGATGCTGGCCGCCTTCACCGAAATCGCCAAAACCGGGCTGCCGGTGGCCATCCACAACGAAGACCAGGAACTGGTCGAGCGGCTGACCGAAGCCGCCCGCGCGGCCGGCAACGTGTCCGCCATCTGGCACGCCCGCACCCGGCCGCCGCTGGCCGAAACGCTGGCCGATCTGGAGATTTTCGAGCTTGGCCTGGCCACCGGCGCGCATGTCCATATCGCCCATTCCTCGCTCGCCCGCGGCTTCGACATCGCCGAGAATTTCCGCGCCATCGGTGCCCGAGCGACCGGGGAAGCCTGCATCCAGTATCTCTGTATGACCGAGGACGACCTCGTCCGCCTCGGCGGGCGCGGCAAGTGCAACCCGCCGTTTCGCACCCAGGCCGAGATCACCGAAATGTGGCACCGGCTGCTGGCGGACAAGATCGCCTACATCTCGACCGACCACGCGCCCTGGCCGCTGGATCGCAAAATGTCGGACGATATTTTCGCCAACAGCGCCGGCCTGCCGGGGATGCAGAGTTTCGCCCCGCTGATGTTCACCTTGCTGGATGAACGCGGGCTGTCGCCGACGCTGATGGCGACCTATTGCGCCGAGCGCACGGCCAAGCTGCACGGGATTTACCCGAAGAAGGGCGCGCTGCGGATCGGCAGCGATGCCGATCTGCTGATCCTGGAAAAGACCGATTATCTGTTCGACGAGGCTGCCATCGTCGATCTGCCGGCCACGCGCTGGTCGCCCTATCACGGCCGCCCGATGCGCGCGCGGGTGGCGGCAACGGTGCTGCGCGGGCAAACCATCTGGGATGGCACGAATATTTGTGGGGCCGCCGGCGATGGCCACTTCGTGCGGCGGCAGAGCGTGTAGCGCAGGGCTGCCCAAAGGCCGCCGAATGGTGTATTGCACTGCAGCATAGGATCGAATTCAATTGTGAGGAAGGCAAAATGTCGGAAATTGCAACAGTCGCAGGGCAGGGTCAGTCTGGGCCGGATATGGTCCGTTGGTCTTCTGCCGGCGCGGTGGAGCACGCGGCCGACGGCCTGCCGCCGATGCTGGCGATGATGAAGCGTGGCCTGCTCTGCACCTGCCCGGTCTGCGGGACGACGAAACTTTTCAACGGGTTTCTGCGCGTCAGCCGGCAATGCGGGCAATGTGGCACCGAACTTGGCAAGATGCGCGCCGACGACGCGCCGCCTTATTTTACCATCCTGCTGACCGGCCATGTGGTGGTGCCGCTGCTGTTCCTGACCGACCGCGCCTATGCGCCGCCGGTTTGGGTGCTCAGCGCGATCTTTCTGCCGCTGACCGCTGCCGTGGCGATGGCGCTGATCCGGCCGATCAAAGGTGCCACCCTGGGGGCGATGCTGAAGCTTGGGCTGGGCACGCACGACGACGCGACGCCCGATGCCTGAAACCGCCCGCCTCGCCTGCATTACGCTGGAGGGCGAGGCGCTGATGCGCCTGTCGCCGCTGGTGGAAGCCGAGCGTGCCCAGGCGGTGGCCGATTTGCAGGCCGAAAACTATTTTGCTCCGGCCAACCTGCTGGCCGGCCCCTATGCGCTGCGGCTGTCGATCCAGGACGGCCGGCTGGTGTTCGACATCCGCGCGATGGACGATGCCCCGCTGAATGCCTCCTCGCTGAAGGCGATCGTCTTGGCGATGGGGCCGTTCCGTGGGTTGATCCGTGACTATCAGATGCTGATCGAAAGCCATTTGAAGGCGATCGAGGAGGGCCGCGAAGCCCGTATCCAGGCGATCGACATGGGCCGCCGTGGGCTGCACAACGAAGGTGCTGCCTTGATGATGCGCCGGCTGGAAGGCAAGGTGGCGATCGATTTCGAAACCGCGCGCCGGCTTTTCACCCTGGTTTGCGTGCTGCACCAGCGGGTATAGGCACCCCTTCCTATCGGAGTTTTGGCGGCATGAAGATCGACGGCACCGCTTACCGCAGCGTCTGGGTGGCACCGTCCGATGGCTGGCGGGTGCATATTTTCGATCAGACCAAGCTGCCCTGGGCGGTCGAAGTGCTGACGCTCACCAGCATCGAGGCGGCCGCCCACGCCATCCGCAGCATGCAAACCCGGGGCGCGCCGCTGATCGGCGCGGTCGCCGCCTATGGGTTGTGCCTGGGGCTGCGCGCCGATGCGTCCGACGCGGCGCTGGCGGCACACGCCGCCATGCTGGCGGTGACACGGCCGACTGCGATCAATCTGCGCTGGGCGCTGGCGCGGATGGTCGATCGTCTCAGCCATGTTGCGTCGGCAGACCGGGTTGCCGCCGCCTACCTTGAAGCCGGCCGCATCGCTGATGAGGACGCCGCCCAGTGCGAGGCGATCGGAAAGCATGGGGTTGGGCTGATCGCGGAAATCGCCGCGCGCAAGCCAGGGCGGGTCAACCTGCTGACCCACTGCAACGCTGGCTGGTTGGCGACGGTGGATTGGGGCACCGCTTTGGCGCCGATCTATATGGCCGAAATGCAGGGCATCGACCTGCATGTGTGGGTGGATGAAACCCGCCCGCGCAATCAGGGCGCCGCGCTCACCGCCTGGGAACTGGGCAAGCACGGCGTCCCCCACACCGTCATCGCCGACAATGCCGGCGGGCATCTGATGCAGCATGGCGAGGTCGATCTGGTGATCGTCGGCACCGACCGGGTGACCAGCCGCGGCGATGTCTGCAACAAGATCGGCACCTACCTCAAGGCGCTGGCCGCGTACGACAACAACGTGCCGTTCTGGGTCGCGACCCCATCGACCACGATCGACTGGAATGTTGCCGACGGGGTGCGCGAAATCCCGATCGAGGCGCGCGCCGCCGCCGAGGTCTCCAGCATGACCGGCCTGACCGCGGACGGCAGCCTCGCCACCGTTCGGATCACCCCGGATTTCAGCCCGGCCGCCAACCCCGCCTTCGACGTTACCCCGGCGCGGCTGGTCACCGGCCTGATCACCGAGCGTGGCCGCTGCCCGGCGAGCCAGGCCGGCCTGCTGCAAGTTTTCCCCGAACGACAGGGACAGCAGGCCACGCCCGTGCCATCATAGCGCCATGGTGGCCGCACTGGCCGCCCAAACGCGCCCGATGCCTGCATGCGGCGTGGCGGCAACAGTGTGTCGGGGGGTCGCTCTGAGGTGACGCATTTCTGGCTTCAATACGGCGCGCTGGCCTATTTCGGCGCGGCGCTCTGGGCGTTTTTCGAAGGCGAGACCTTCGTGCTGTTCTCCGCCGCCGCTGGGCACGATAACGGCCTGGTCAATCCCTGGCTGCTGATGGTCAGCGTCTGGCTCGGCTCGTTCGCCGGCGACCAGTTATGGTTCTATCTCGGCCGCCGCGTCGGCACCAAGGCCTTGCACAAAATCCCCGGCGCCGAAAAGCGGCTGGCGGTGGCGTTCCGCTTCCTCGACCGATACGGCACCGCCTTCGTGCTGACCTTCCGCTTCGTCTACGGCATCCGCAACGTCTCCGCGGTCGCCTGCGGCATTTCGGGCATGAGCCGCACCCGGTTCGCCACGCTCAACTTCATCGCTGCCGGCATCTGGGCGGCAACCTTCGTCGCCGCCGGCTGGTTCCTGGCGTCCTGGTTGGGCAAGAAGGGGGTCTGGTGGCTGCTCGCCGGCGCCGGCATGCTGATTTTCTGCGTGCTGGTGCTCAAAGGCTGGCGTGTCTTACGCGGTGAGCGCACGCGCAAAGCCGCCAGCGCGGCGGCGCTGGATCGCACCAATTTGGCCTAACTGGCTTGTATCCTGATCGCGCCGACGGCTTAGAGCGCCACCTTCAGCCGCGCCGCCAGTTCACCGAGGATGCCGCGGCGGAAGAACATGATGCAAAGAACGAAAATGATGCCTTGGGTGACAGCGAACCAGGCGCCGAGCTGGGCCAGGTAGCTTTCGATGAAATTGAGGATGAGGGCGCCGAGCACGGGGCCGAAGATGGTTCCCATGCCGCCGACCAGGGTCATCAGGATGACCTCGCCGGACTGGGCGTTGGCGACATCGGTGAGGGTGGCGATGCCGAAGACGATGGCCTTGGTGCCGCCGGCGAGGCCGGCGATGCCGGCGGAGAGGATGAAGACCAGCAGTTTATAGTCGTCGGTGCGATAGCCGAGCGAGGTGGCGCGCGGTTCGTTCTCGCGGATGGCTTTGAGGATCTGCCCGAACGGCGAATGGACGATGCGGTGGATGAGTAGGAAGGTGGCGAGGAAGATGATGGCGACGACGACGTACATGGTCATGTCGTTTTGCAGCGAGATCAGGCCGAACAAATTGCCGCGCGGCACTTGCTGAATGCCGTCCTCGCCGCCGGTAAAGCCGGCCTGGGTGCAGAAGAAGAACACCATTTGCGACAGCGCCAGAGTGATCATGGCGAAGTAAATGCCTTGCCGGCCGATCGCGAGCCAGCCGAACACGGCGCCGAGGCCGGCGCCGACCAGCGCACCGGCGATGATGGCAACCTCCGGCGTGAAGCCCCATTGCTTGGCGGAGTAGGCGGCGACGTAGCCGCCCATGCCGAAGAAGGCGGCATGGCCGAAGCTGCCGAGGCCGACATAGCCGATCAGCAGGTTGTAGGCGCAGGCGAACATGGCGAAGCACAGCACCTTCATCAGCAGCACTGGGTAAAAATACAGCGGTGCGAAGATGACGGCGGCGAGCATGATGAGGAAGGCGAGCAGTTGCGAGCGCGGGAAGCCGAACATGTCAGTGGCCTCCCTTGCCGAACAGGCCGGCCGGGCGGGTGAGCAGGACGATGACCATGACCACGAAAATCACCACGCCGGAGCCTTGCGGATAGAACACTTTGGTCAGGCCCTCGATGATGCCCAGCCCGAAGCCGCTGACGATGGCGCCGCCGATCGAGCCCATGCCGCCGATTACCACCACGGCGAAGACGGTGATGATGAAGCTCGCCCCCATGCCGGGGTTGACCGAGTAGATCGGAGCGGCGAGCACGCCGGCGAAGGCGGCCAGGGCGACGCCCGCGGCGTACGTGAGGGTGATCATGCGCGGCACGTTGATGCCGAAGGACTGCACCATGGCGGGGTTTTCGGTGGCCGCGCGCAGCTTGGCGCCGAGCGAGGTTTTCTCGATCACCAGCCACACCAGCAGGCACATGCTGGCCGAGGCCACCACCACCCAGCCGCGATAATTCGGCATGTACATGAAGCCGAGATTGGTGGCGCCCTGCAATTGTTGCGGAATGGCGAACGACACGCCGGACGAGCCGAACTGGTTGCGCGCCAGCCCCTCGATCACCAGGGCCAGGCCGAAGGTGAGCAGCAGCCCGTAGAGATGGTCGAGCTTATACAGCCGGGCGATGAAGATTTTCTCCAGCACCACGCCGAAGGCGCCGACGATGATCGGCGCCAGCAGCAGCGACCACCAGTAGGAGATGCCGAGGAATTCCAGCAGCCCCCAGGCCACGAACGCGCCGAGCATGAACAGCGCACCGTGGGAGAAGTTGACGATGTTCAACATGCCGAAAATGATGGCAAGCCCCAACGACAGCAAGGCGTAGAAGGCGCCGTTGATCAGGCCGAGCAGAAGCTGGCCGAACAACAGCGCGGAGGGGTATCCGAAGATCATGAACATCGCGGCGATCCGTCGATCAGGCTTTGACGAGCGGGCAACCGCCTTCGTTGAGCGGGCGGAACGCTTCATCGGCCGGGGTCATGCCGATCTGCTTGTAGTAATCCCAGGCGCCCTTGCTTTCGGACGGCTTTTTCACTTCGAACAGATAGCTCGGGTGGATCTTGCGGCCGTCGATCCGGATGGTGCCTTTGCCGAAACATTCGTCGTCGGTCGGGGTGGCCTTCATCTGAACAACCGTGGCGGCGCCATCGGCCTTCGCCTTGGCCGCGCCCATCGCGGACGCGACTTTGAGGTAGTGCAGCGCGCTGGAATAGGTACCGGCCTGCACCATCGTCGGTCGCTTGCCCGGCACCGCCTTGATGAAGCGGTCGGAGAAGGCGCGGGTGGCGGGGTTGAGGTCCCAGTAGAAGCTTTCGGTCAGCGCCAGGCCCTGGCAGATGTCCAGGCCGAGCGAATGCACATCCGACACGAAGACCAGCAACCCGGCGAGGCGCATTTTCAGGCCGAATTCCTTCGCCTGCTTGATGCAGTTGATGGTGTCGGCACCGGCATTGGCGAGGCCGAGCACCTTGGCGCCGCTGGCCTGGGCTTGCAGCAGGAAGGCGGAGAAATCGGTGGTGCCGGGGAACGGGGTTTTCACCCCGCCGATCACCTTGCCGCCGGCCTTGGTGACGAAGCTGGTGGTGTCGCGTTGCAGCGCGGCGCCGAACGCATAGTCGGCGGCGAGGAAGAACCAACTGTCGCCCCCGGCTTTCACCATCGCCCCGCCGGTCGATTTGGCCAGCATATAGGTATCGTACACCCAGTGGATGGTGTTGGCGTTGCAGGCCACCCCGGTCAGGTCGGAGGTGGCGCCGCCGCAGGCCAGGAAGATCTTGTTCTTTTCCTTGGCGACGCCGGCAACCGCGAGGGTGACGGCGGAATTGGCGACTTCGAGGATCACATCGACGCCGTCGCGATCGAACCATTGCCGGACGATGCCGACGCCGACATCGGGCTTGTTCTGGTGGTCGGCGGAAACCATTTCGACCTTAAAACCGTTCGCCTTGAATTCGGCGATTGCCATCTGCGCCGCCGCCGCGGCACCGGGCCCGGCGACGTTCTGGTAGGGGCCGGACATGTCGGTGAGGACGCCGAACTTGATGGTGGGAGCTTGCGCCGAGGCGGCGAACGGAAGCCCGGCGGCAGCGGCGGTGCCAAGCAGGCCGCGACGAGAAATGCGCATGGAAATCTCCTTAAGAATGGTTTCAGACGCCGAGATAGTCGTGCAGTTTGTCCATGTTGTCGGCGAGGTCGTCATTGCGGAACTGGTCGATCACCTTGCCGTGCTCCATCACGTAATGCTGGTCTGCAACCGTTGCGGCGAAACGGAAATTCTGTTCGACCAGCAGCACGGTGAAGCCGCGCTGCTTGATCTCGCGGATCATCCGGCCGATCTGCTGGACGATCACCGGGGCGAGGCCCTCGGTTGGTTCATCGAGCAGCAGCAGCCGCGCGCCGGTGCGCAGGATGCGGGCGATCGCCAGCATCTGCTGTTCGCCGCCGGATAATTTGGTGCCCGGGCTGGCGGCGCGTTCGAGCAGGTTGGGAAACAAGCTGTAGATAGTCGGCAGATCGAGCCCGCCTTCGGCGATTTTCGGCGGCAGCAGCAGGTTTTCGGTCACGTTCAGGCTGGCGAAGATGGCGCGTTCTTCCGGGCACAGCGCGATGCCGGCGCGGCCGATCTGGTCGGGGCGCAGGGCGGTGAGTTCGGCGCCATCCAGCTTGATCGAACCGCCACGGCGGCCGACGAGGCCCATGATCGCCTTCATGGTGGTGGTTTTGCCGGCGCCGTTGCGGCCCAGCAAGGTTACCACCTCGCCCTGGCGGACGGTGAAATCGACGCCGTGCAGGATGTGGCTTTCCCCATACCAGGCGTTCAGCCCGGCGACTTCGAGCATTGCCGGGTCAGCCATGAGTGGTTTCCAGTGCGTCGCTGCCGAGATAGGCGGCGATCACCTCGGGGTTTTTCGAGACGGTGGCGTAGTCGCCCTCGGCCAGCACGCGGCCGCGGGTGAGCACGGTGATGGTGTCGCACAGGCCTTCGACGACCGACAGATTATGTTCCACCATCAGGATGGTGCGGCCGATGCGGATGCGCTTGATCAGGGCGACGATGCGATCGACGTCTTCATGGGTCATGCCGGCGGTGGGTTCGTCGAGCAGCATCATCTCCGGATCGAGCGCCAGGGTGGTGGCGATTTCCAGCGCCCGCTTGCGGCCATAGGGCAGTTCGACCGCCAGCGCGCCGACATAATCGGACAGGCCGACATCGTCGAGCAGGGCGTGGGCGCGGGCGTCGAAGGTATGCAGCACCGCTTCGGCCCGCCAGAAATCGAAGCTGCCGCCGCGGGCGCGCTGCAAGGCGAGGCGGACATTTTCCAGCACGGTCAGATGCGGAAACACCGCCGAGATCTGGAAACTGCGTACCAGCCCGAGCCGTGCGATTTCAGCCGACTTCAGTGCTGTGATGTCGCGGCCCTTGTAGTGGATAGTGCCGCGCGTCGGTTGCAGGAACTTGGTCAGCAGGTTGAAGCAGGTGGTTTTGCCGGCACCGTTCGGGCCAATCAGCGCATGGATGGTGCCGGTGCGCACGCGCAGATCCACCCCGTCCACGGCGACGAAGCCACGGAACTCCTTGGTCAGGCCTGCGGTTTGCAGAATGGCGTCGGACTGAAAGTCGGACACTCCGGACTTCCCCTCAAGTTTGTTGTTCGCATTAAGGGTGGGCTGAATTGCACAGCGCGCAAGGCCGCGCAAGAGCAAGACCGCACGAACGGATAAAGTTTTGGCAACATAAATGCCATCTACAAGCCAATGGCGCCGCTCTATGATCGGCACCCCGCTGCCCCGATTGAACGGACCGCATGACCCTACGCCGTACTAGCGCCCTGCTGCTTGCCGCGACCCTGGCGGGGTGCAACGCCGCCCCAGTCGATAGCGCGCCGCAGATCGCGGTGCCGGCGGCCTATCGCGCCACCCCGGCCAGCGCCGCGCTGGCGTGGCCGCGCGACGGCTGGTGGCGCGGCTTCAATTCGCCCGATCTGAACGGGCTGATCGATGCGGCGCGGGCGGATAATTTCGATCTCGCCGCCGCCGTCGCCCGGGTGCGGCAGGCCGATGCCCAGCTTGCCGCCGCCGGGGCGCCGCTGCTGCCGACGGTGGCAGCGGCGGGTAAGGATAGCTGGTCGCGGCAGAGCATTGTGCGGCGAGTGAGCGCGGGGAGCTTGGCGACGACCGCAGGTTACGCCGAAAGCCGCACGTATAGCCTCACCCCATCGATCAGTTGGGAGCTGGATTTCTGGGGCCGGGTGCGGGCCGGGCGGGATGCGGCGCGGGCGAGCGCGCTGGCGAGCCGGTTCGACCAGCAGACGGTGGCGCTGACGGTGGTGACCGCGGTCGCCAGCACCTGGTTCCAGGCGTTGGCCGTGCAGGACCGGCTGGACATAGCCCGGCGCAATCTGGGCGACGCCGAACAGGTGCTGGCGGCGATCCGCGCCCGTCTCGGCGCCGGCACCGCGTCCGCACTGGATGTCGCCCAGCAGGAAACCCTGGTCGCCGGCATTCGGGCGCAGGCCCCGGCGCTGCGCAATCAGTTGGAGCAGCAGATCAATGCGCTTGGGGTGCTGGTCGGCCGGCCGCCGTCGGCGATCACGGTGCGGCCGGGCACGCTGACCGCGCTGTCGCTGCCGGAAACCGGCGCCGGGGTGCCATCGGCGCTGCTCGGCCGGCGGCCCGATGTTGCCAGCGCGGAAGCCCAGTTGCGGGCGCAGAACGCCAATATCCGCGCCGCCCGTGCGGCCTATTTCCCGCAGATCGCGCTGACCGGCAGCGCCGGCTGGTCGAGCCTGGCGTTGCCGCTGCTGTTTGGGCCTAGCTCGCTGTTCGCCGATGCGGCGTTGACCGCGACGCAGACGATTTTCGACAATGGCGCCAAGGGCGCGCAAGTGGCGCTGAACCAGGGTCGCTACGACGAATTGCTGGCGGTTTATCGCAAGACCGTGGTGCAGGCGTTCACCGATGTGGAAAATGCCGTGGTATCGTACCGGCTGACCACGGAGCAGGAGGCGCTGGAACGCCAGGCGGTGGCGACCGCGCAGCGCGCCGCCGACATTGCCCGCGCCCAGGTGCTCGCCGGCACGATCGATATCGTGACCGCGCTGCAAGCCCAGACCGCCTTGTTCAACGATCTCGATCTGTTGGCGCAGGTTCGGCTGGCGCGGTTTCAGGCGCTATTGTCGCTTTACAAGGCGCTCGGCGGCGGCTGGTCGGCGGCCGACATCGCCGCGCCGGAAACCCGGCTTTTTCAGGGTGTGTTATAAGATGAGAGTGTTGTAGGTGCGCGTTCTGGGCAAATTGCTGATCTGGCTGATCGTGCTCGTGGCGGTCGGTGGCGGCGGCTATTGGATGTTCGAAATCCGGCCGGCCAAACTGACGCAGTCCGCGCGCGCCGCGCGGGGGCCGGGCACCGTTCCGGTGGTGGTTGCCGCCGCCGAAACCAGGGATGTGCCGATTTTCCTGGACGGGCTTGGCACCGTGCAGGCGTCGGCCAGCGTAACGGTGAAGCCGCAGGTGGATGGCAAACTGATCGAGGTGCGGTTCAGCGAAGGCCAGGACGTGCATGTCGGCGACGTGCTGGCCCGGCTCGATCCGCGCGCTTATCAGGCGGCACTCGACCAGGCGACCGCCAAGAAGGCGCAGGATGAGGCGACCTTGGCCAATGCCAAACTGGATGCGGCGCGCTATGCCAAGCTGGCGGTCAGTTCTTACACCCCGGCGCAGCAGGCCGATACGGCGCGATCGCTGGTGGCGCAGTTGACCGCGCAGGTGGCCGGCGATCAGGCGCAGATCGACAATGCCCGCACCCAGTTGAGCTACACCACCATCGTGGCGCCGATCGATGGGCGGGCCGGCATTCGGCAGGTCGATGCCGGCAATATCGTGCATGCCTCGGATGCCGCCGGGCTGGTGGTGCTGACCACGTTGCAGCCGATTTCGGTGCTGTTCACCTTGCCGCAGCAGGCGCTGCCCGAGGTCGCCAGCGCAATGCGGGCCGGGCCGGCGGTGGTGCTGGCGCTGCCGCAGAACAACGATACGGTGCAAACCCGTGCGGTGCTCGACCGCGGCACCTTGACCGTGCTGGACAATCAGGTTGACCCGACAACCGGCACGATCAAAATGAAAGCGACGTTTCCGAACGCCTCACTAGCGCTATGGCCGGGCGCCTTCGTAACTGTGCGGTTGCAGGTGCGCATCTGGCAGCAAGCGACCGTGGTGCCGCCGGTGGCGGTGCTGCGTGGGCCGCGCGGAACCTACGTCTACATCGCCCGCGACGATATGACCGCCGAGCGCCGCGCGGTGACCGTGGGGCACGAGGATTTGCACAACATCATCATCGCCAGTGGGGTCAAGCCGGGAGAAAAACTGGTGATCGATGGTGCCGCCCGGCTGTCCGACAAAAGCAAGATCAGCATCGTGAGCCCGGCAAGCGCGCAGGTGCCGTCAGCGCCGGCCGATGCGCGCGCCGCCCGCCGGCCAGCAAAGACCTGAGCGGCGCGCGATGAACATCTCCGCCCCGTTCATTGCCCGGCCGATCGCCACCGGCCTGCTGGCGGTGGCGGTGCTGCTATCCGGCGCGATGGGCTATCGCGCGCTGCCGGCTTCGGCCCTGCCGCAGGTGGATTTCCCCACCATCCAGATCATCACCCAACTGCCCGGCGCCAGCCCCGATGTGGTCGCCAATTTGATCACCGCCAGCCTGGAACGCCAGTTCGGCCAGATCCAGGGCCTGACCACGATGACCTCCACATCGTCGGAAGGCACCAGCCAGATCACCTTGCAGTTCTCGCTGGCGCGCGCCATCGACAGCGCGGCGCAGGATGTGCAGGCGGCGATCAACGCGGCGGCCGGAACCTTGCCGGCGACGCTGCCGTATCCACCGGTTTATTCCAAGGTGAACCCGGCCGATGCGCCGATCATGTCGCTGGCGCTGACGTCCGACAGTATCACGCTTGATCGGGTGTCGGACGCCGCGGACACGCTGCTGCAACCGAAGCTGGCCGAGATCGACGGCGTCGGCAAGGTCAGCGTGCAGGGCAACATGCGGCCGGCGGTGCGGGTGCGGGTCGATCCGGCGCGGCTGGCCAGCTACGGGCTATCGATGGAGGATGTGCGGGCCACCATCGCGGCGGCCAATGTGAACGGCGCCAAGGGCGGCTTCGATGGACCGCGGCAGGCGATCGCGCTGGGGACCAACGATCAGATCCTGTCGCCGGATGATTATAATTCGCTGGTGATCGCCTGGCGCAACAATGCGCCGGTGCGGCTGGCCAATGTCGGCACCGTGGTCGGCGGGCTGGAAAACAACCGTGCCGCTGCCTGGTACTATGATGGTAACACTGCCGCCCAGCCGGCGGTGGTGCTGGATATTCAGCGCCAGCCGGGCGCCAACATCGTCGAGACCGTGGCCCGCATCCAGGCCACCTTGCCGGTGCTGCAACGCGCCATGCCGGCCGGGGTAAAACTTTCGATCGTGACCGACCGGACCGAAACCATCCGCGCCAGCGTGCGCGACGTGGAATATACCCTGGTGCTGTCGATCGTGCTGGTTGTGGGGGTGATCTTCCTGTTCCTGCGCAGTTGGCGGGCGACCCTGATCCCGGCGGTGGCGCTGCCGCTGTCGCTGATCGGCACCTTCGGGGTGATGGCGCTGCTGGGCTACGGGTTGGATAATCTGTCGCTGATGGCGCTGACGGTGGCGACCGGCTTCGTGGTGGACGACGCCATCGTGATGATCGAAAACGTTGTGCGCTACATCGAGGCCGGCAAGTCGCCGTTGCAGGCGGCGTATGAAGGCGCGGCGCAGATCGGTTTCACCATCGTGTCGCTGACCGTCTCGCTGATCGCGGTGTTCATCCCGCTGCTGTTCATGACCGGGGTGGTCGGACGCTTGTTCAGCGAGTTTGCCGTCACGCTGTCGGTGGCGGTGATCGTGTCGGCGGTGATTTCGCTGACGCTCATGCCGATGATGTGCGGGCGGCTGCTGCGCCCGCATGCCGAAGATCGGCCTGGGGCGCTGTCGCGCTGGTTCGAACGCGGGTTCGACATGGCGCTGCTCGGCTATAAAGCCAGCCTGGAATGGTCGCTGCGGCATCAGCGTTTCACGTTGACCGTGGCGGTGGCGACCCTGATCGGCACCGGCATTCTTTACGTGATCGTGCCGAAAGGCTTTCTGCCGTTGCAGGATACCGGCGTGATCGTGGCGGTAACCGAAGCCGACCCGTCGATTTCGATCGCCGGGATGACCGCGTTGCAGGCGCAGGCGGCGGCGATCGTGCAGCGCGACCCCGACGTGTCGGCGGTGATTTCCTTCGTCGGCGCCGGCGCCATCAACCCGACCCCGAACACCGGCCGGCTGACCATTTCATTGAAGCCGCGCGACAATGGCCGGGCTTCGGCGCAGAGTATTGCCGCCCGGCTGACCAATGCGCTGGCGGTGGTGCCGGGACTGACGGTGTTCACCCAGCCGGTGCAGGACATCCAGATCGGCACCCGGATTTCGCGCACCCAGTTCCAGTACACGCTGATGGATACGGACGCCGCCGAACTGGCGAAATGGACCCCGCTGCTGCTGGCAAAACTCTCCGGCGTGCCCGATCTGCGCGACGTGGCGTCCGATCAGCAGGATGGCGGGTTTCGGGTGATCGTGCGGGTCGATCGGGACGCGGCGATGCGGCTGGGCGTTTCCATGCAGGCGATCCAGGACGCGCTGTACGACAGTTTTGGCCAGCGCCAGGTTTCCACCATCTTCGCCCAGGCGAACCAGTACCGGGTGGTGCTGGAAGCCAATCCGGCCTGGCAGAGCGATCCGAACGCGCTGCTGCTGCTGCGCATTCCCGGCACCGGCGGGGCGCAAATCCCGCTCAACACCATCGCCGCCATCGCGCGCACCACCGCGCCGCTGGTGATCACCCATGAAGCGCAGTTCCCATCGGTCACCATCAGCTTCAACCTCGCGGCCGGCGGCGCGCTGGGTGCGGCGGTGGATGCAATCGCGGCGGCGGAGGCCGCTATCGGCCTGCCCGACACGATTTCCGGCAGCTATTCCGGCGATGCGGCGGAGTTTCAGAAGTCGCTGGCGGCCGAGCCCTGGCTGATCCTGGCCGCCATCCTGGTGATCTACATCGTGCTGGGGGTGCTGTACGAAAGCACGATCCATCCGGTGACGATCCTTTCCACCCTGCCGTCGGCCGGCATTGGCGCGGTGCTGGCACTGATGCTGGTGGGCGCCGATCTGTCGCTGGTGGCGCTGGTCGGCATCGTGCTGCTGATGGGCATCGT